>CAIWIS010000322.1 GCA_903912795.1 uncultured Bacteroidales bacterium | reverse complement strand
TTATTCGGGGTGATGGAACAAATAAGACCTACATTAAGAATGTAAGTACTTATATGCGCGATAATTTTCTATTTTACTTTTTCCCAACAGATTATGCAGGCTGGCAAAATAGTATAACGAATACAGGTGCTCAAATTACACAAAACTTATTGACCCCAACCACAATTATTCCCCTATCGACAGTTTCGGGTTATAGTATAGGAAATGAAGTGCTTTTAGGTAGTGAATGTACTGCTGACTTTGTAGAGGAACATTATTGTACAAATATCTGGGCTAGTTTGGCAGATGTTGCAGCAGGTAGAGCAACTTCAGCATTACGTGGTCCACGCTTCTGCCGTACTATAAAATCGATAAATTCAACAGCAAAAACAATTGAAATTGATGTTCCCATTCGCTACTTTTTGAAAACTAGAGACAATGCCCGTTTATGGAAAGCGGGACCATCGTTACAAGAATGTGGAATTGAGAATCTTTCGATAGGTAATGTTGAAAATCCAAAAACTACCGGTTGGGGTGATAACGATTATGATACATCAGGCACCGGGGCTTATGATGTAGCAGGATCTTATATAATTGTTTTTAAAAACGTAAAGAACTGTTGGGCTAAAAATGTAGCTACCTATCGACCAGTTGAAAATGCACAAGATATTCATATACTCTCTAATGGAATTTCCATTAGAGACTCTCGGTTAGTAACAATAAGTCAGTGTAATTTCCAAAAATCGCAATATGAAGGGGGCGATGGTAACGGATATATGTATACACTTGAAGGTAACGATTGTTTGCTTGACCGTTGCCATGCGCAGGATGGACGACATAATTATGACTTTAAACAGATGAGCTCTAACGGTAATGTATTATATAATTGCACATCAAAAGATCCAAGGTACAGTTCCGACTATCACATGTATCTTAGTATGTCCAATCTGATTGATGGGTTTGTGTCGGATGGAGATAATTTAGAAGCGAGTTTCAGACCTTATGGACAATACGGATCACCTCCTTTGAACTTTCATGGTTATAGCGCTACACAATCGGTTTATTGGAATACAAAAGGTAATTATTGCCATTCAGTAGGTTATTTGATATCATCGCAGCAATTTGGCTGGGGCTATATAATTGGCACAACAGGTGACTGCTATAATGTGAAAACAACACCTGTAAGTGGGGTAGCTTCGTATGGTGGATATAATCTTGACTATAATTCTGCTCCTGAAGATTTTGTTGAAGGTGTTGGGTTGGGCTCGTTATTATCACCACAGTCACTATATCAGGATATGCTTCAGAAGCGAAAAAATAGCATTATATCTTCAGCTTCAAATTCTATTCAAATGAATGATATTGAAATAGTTCAACCTGAGCGAAACACCATTATATTTAGAAATAGTGATAAATTTAATTATGAAGAAATTAAAGTGATAAGCACCGATGGAAAAATAGTTTATCAAAAAAATGGCAATGACCAAGATGATGAAATAAAAGTAGCTGGATTACAACCTGGGTTTTATATCATTAGAGTAATTGCAAAAACAGGAAATAAAAGTAAAAAATTTATAGTTCATTAAAATGAGAAGAATAATTATAGTTAGTTTGATAGTATTTTCAATTATTGCTACTGCTCAACAATGGCGCAGTGTTTTATATCCCGAGAACTGGCAGCCAGCTACGCCCGATAGTGAGGGTCGTTTTTTGCACGATTTTTCGTATGCAGGGTATCATGCGGG
>CAIWIS010000321.1 GCA_903912795.1 uncultured Bacteroidales bacterium | reverse complement strand
TAAAGCTACGTTCCGTCAGAATATTTACCCCAATTTTCAATACAATGCGGGTGAGTTAATGATGTCGGCTTATTACCGTAATTTCAATGCTAATTTATCGAACTTTATTAACTGGACTACTTTCGATAACCGAAATATATACAGTAGTTTAGCTCTCGGGTTCCGTTTTGGTGGTGGATTTTCGTTCCGCCCATCGGTACTGTATAGTTATACCGAAAACAATCCCGTTTGGTACAACAACATTATTTCGTACAGAGCCGAACTCGAAAAACAGATTTTCAAAAAAGGTTACCTATCACTTGGTTACGAAAAAAACAATCTTGTTAATTACCAAAGTGTGAATGTGGCTTTCCGTTACGATTTCTCGTTTATGTCCACCTATGCATCTGCCTTCTACAATGTTAACGACCAAACCTTTCAAACAACGCAGAGTGCGCGTGGAAGTCTTGCTTTTGGCAGTGGCAATGGCTATGTTCATTTCGACTCGCGCGAGGCGGTGGGTCGTAGTGGAATTTCGATTGTTCCATTTGTGGATAAAAACTTTAACGGATTGCGCGATGCCAATGAACCTGCTGCTTCGGACCTCAATGTACGATGCAACGGAGGTAAAGTGCTCCAGCGCAAAAACGATTCTATTGTTCGTGTGGTTAGTCTGGATCCATTTGTAGATTATACACTTATGGTGAACGAATCTGATTTTAAAAACATTGCATGGAATGTCAGTGCTCATACTATAAAAGTAACAACTGACCCTAATCAATTCAAAACTATAAATATACCAGTTCAACCTTTGGGCGAAATGTCGGGTATGGTGGTCGACGAGTTTAATAATGGCATATCGCGCATACTCATTAATATTTTCAATAACAAAGGCAAATCCGAAAAAACGGTTATGACCGAGAGCGATGGATTTTATTCCTATTTAGGTTTAAAACCCGGACAGTATTATGCTGTGGTTGATTCAACTCAGTTAAAAGTGCTCAATATGAGTGCCGAACCATCCGCTTTTAAAATTAAAGAAGATGTGAACGGTGATATCGTGGAGGCCACAACTATCAAATTGGTGCGCAATGTGATAGCACAAACCTCAACCGATCAATCGGCCGAACTTAGTCAGCGTCAGATTGATAATAAATTGGCAATGAGCAATTTAAAATCGCGTGAAGATTCGTTGAAATTACTTTACGAACAGAATAAATATACCGATAAAAATACCAAAGACCCTGATCGAATTCACAAATACGATTCTTTGCTTCGGTATGTCATTTTATTCGACTTTAATAGCTCAACGGTACGCTCGCAGTTTTACGGTACTATCAAGCAATTGGGTAAAATGCTGAAAGAAAACGAAGAGTTGAAACTTGAAATACAAGGACATACTGACTCTAGTGGCGACCAAAATGTAAACTTGCTTTTCAGCGAACGTAGAGCCAATTCGGTTAAACGTATGTTGATGAAATACGGCATTTCCGAAGATCGCTTGCGTGTGGTTGGTTTTGGTGAGAAAAAGCCTGCTCCCGGAAATACAAATAAAAACCGAGCACAGCGCGCTCAAAACCGCCGTGTGGTATTCAAAGCTATTTCGGATAAAGATATGGCAAGGGTGGATAGTATTGGTCGTAAAGCGCCTGAGGATATTACTGCTTCGGACTTGCGTACGCTCAAAAAATCATTCAACTACGTAAATGAATCGGATCCTTTCGAGGTGAAATGGCGCTATATGTATTCGGTGTTGTTCCGCTACGGAAGTTCGCACATACAGCCCGAAAACAAGATAGTTGTCAATGCACTTGCTGGAGTAATGAATAGTAATCCGTGTTTAAACATAAACCTGGAATCGCATACCGATACACAAAGTTCCGATTCGTTTAATATGCAACTCAGCACACGCAGGTCGCAAGCCGTGTGGGATGTGCTGGCTTACAATGGCATTGAGCGCACACGCGTGGAAGTGGCTAATTATGGTAGGTTGAAACCATTAAATGCCAATGCCAATGCTGCCGAAAAGGCTTTGAATCGCCGTGTAACCTTTAAAGTAGGCCCTACAGGTTGCCAGTTGAATATTGATAGTTTGTTGACGCAAGAAATACTTCGAACTTACAATACCCGTATTTCGAATCAGATAATTATTAACCACGACGGGCAGTATATGATTCAGACTGGTGCTTTCAAAACGGAGGAATTTGCTATTATGATGGCTATTAAGTTAAAAGACTTGTTGCCCGACAATATTTATATTATTCAGGATAATGGATTGTTCCGCGTTATTGTAGGTTACACACAAACTCGTAAGGAGGCTGTGGACGTTGCTCGCGTAATTCAGGCTTCGGGCATATTGGCCAATCCGTACAATTATTGATACTAATCAAACGCAATGGACTTTTCAAAAATACCTTCCCCTTGTTTTGTGCTCAACGAGCGTGCTTTTCGTGCTAATTTGGCATTAATTCAATCGGTAAAAGAACGCGCCGGAGTCGAAATAATTTTGGCTTTCAAAGCTTTTGCTATGTGGAGTGTGTTTCCCATCGTGCGTGAGTACATTCCATATTCCACGGCTAGTTCACTTGCCGAAGCACGCTTGGCTTTCGACGAAATGGGCAGTCCTGCTCATACCTACGGGCCTGCCTATACCGACCGTGAATTTCCCGAAATAGTTAAATGCAGCAGTCATATAACTTTCAATTCTCTCTCGCAGTTCGAACGCTTGTATCCGCAAACGCAGTTTTACAATGTGTCATGCGGTTTGCGTATTAACCCTGAGTTTTCCGACGTAGAAACGGATTTATACAATCCCTGTGCTCCTGGTTCACGCTTGGGCGTAGTGGCTGACTTGCTTGCCGATGAATTGCCTGTAGGCGTTGAAGGATTGCATTTTCATACACTTTGCGAATCTACTTCGTTCGATTTGGAGAAAACGCTAGCCGTGGTGGAGCAAAAATTTGGTAAATACTTCGGTCAGATAAAATGGCTTAATATGGGTGGCGGTCATTTAATGACGCGCGAAGGCTATGATGTGGAGCATTTAATTTCTATTTTAAAAGCCTTCAAAGCTAAGTATCCGCATTTGCAACTTATTCTGGAGCCCGGCAGTGCTTTTGCTTGGCGCACAGGTGTTCTGGTGTCGTCGGTAATTGATATTGTTGAGAACAAAGGCATACGAACGGCTATGCTCGATGTATCATTCTCGTGCCACATGCCCGATTGCCTTGAAATGCCCTACAAACCAGCCATCGTGGGCGCTACTGATGTTGATACCAGCAAACCCACTTACCGCATGGGCGGCAATAGTTGCTTGTCGGGCGATTTTATGGGCTCGTGGTCGTTTGATAAAGAGCTCAAAATAGGCGACCGCATAGTTTTCGAAGATATGATACATTACACCATGGTCAAAACCACCATGTTTAATGGCGTTTCGCATCCTTCCATTGGTATTTGGACTGCTAACAATGAGTTCCAACTGGTGCGCGAATTTGGGTACGAGGATTATAAAAACCGTATGTCATAATTTTGGGTTTGTAAAGTTTATAAAGTTCATAAGGTTGTAAAGTTCATAAGGTTATAAAGTGGTATATGCAGAAGTTGAAGTTGTACGGTGCTATTAGTTTGGCAATGTTATTTTGGTCGTTTTCGTTTATATGGACAAGGCAGGCCATACTCTCGTTTCCGCCTATTACATTGGTTACATTACGACTGGTAATTGCATCTGTATTGCTGTTTTTGGTATCCAAAGTGGCTGGAAAGTTCCAAGTTATGCGTCGCGAGGATGTGAAATGGTTTTTGCTCTTGGCTTTTTTCGAACCTTTTTTGTATTATATTGGCGAAACTTACGGTTTGACGATGGTTGAATCCACCTTGGCTTCGGTTATTATATCCACTATTCCACTTTTTGCGCCTATTTTGGCTTATTTCCTGTTGAAAGAAAAAATTTCGATTGCCAATATCGCTGGTATTTTAGTGTCACTTTCGGGTGTGTTTTTGGTGATTTACGAACCCAAAAATGGTCTCACGACCAATCCATGGGGCATTGTTTTAATGTTTTTGGCGGTGTTCTCTGCTATTTGTTATACTACCACACTGCGTAAAATTTCCACCCATTACTCCACTTTCAATGTTATTTTTTACCAGAGTTTGGTAGGTTTGTTCTTTTTTATTCCTACTTTTTTAATTACCGACTACAGTACGTTTACGTTTAGCAAGGTTACCACCCAAGGACTCTTTGCTTTGTTTATGCTGGCTGTATTTGCTTCGGTTATCGCATTTGTGCTGTTTGCAGGCGTTGTACGCAAAATTGGTGTGGCTCGCACCAATGTATTTGTCAATCTTATTCCAGTTTTTACCGCCATATTAGCTTGGTGGCTCCTCGACGAAAACCTCACTGCTCTTAAGTTTGCCGGTATTGCCATTACTGTTATTGGCTTGTTTGTAAGCCAGCTTGGCAAATTTAAATTCAAGCTTAAGCAGATTAAAGGGACTGAATATTAATTTGAGTCATCAAAAATCCTGTAAGGATTTACTTTGCATAATCCCTAATCTGGGGGTTAATGTAAAAAGTAAATGTTCAAATATAATATACCATTTATTTAAAGACGAAAGTAACTCTACATCCCCTTTAGGGGCTTGGGGCGGCAAAAATTAATGTTATAACTGCCCCTATATCCCCTAAAGGGGACTTGAAGTTACAATTGATTT
>CAIWIS010000320.1 GCA_903912795.1 uncultured Bacteroidales bacterium | reverse complement strand
TTTTATCCTGCCGATTTTAATGCAAAAGCCAACTTGCCGTCTTATGCATTGTTGGAAGAACCCAAAGAAATTGGAACACTTCCAGTAAATTGGAAAGTGAAAGTTGAGTTTAGTAAAGCCAATGGAAAAACGATGGCTTATATTAAAACAGAAGATCAAACCGATTTTTATGGAACTGGTGAAACAACAGGTCCTTTGGCAAAAAATAATTCGCATCACATGTTCTGGAACTATGATAATCCGGAATACAAGGCTGATCATAATCGGAGATTATATCAAACACATCCTTGGGTAATGGGCGTGCGAAAAGATGGAACAGCTTATGGAATTTTGGCCGACAATACCTGGAAGCAAGAGCTTACAATTGGTGATGGTATTCTTTTCTCATCAGATGGTCCTGCATACCGTGTATTTGTAATTGAACGTGAAACGCCTCAGGAAGTGGTAAAAACATTAGCTGATTTAACAGGAAAAATGGAATTACCTCCACTGTGGAGTCTTGGTTATCAACAATGTCGTTGGTCATATTATCCCGATAGCAGAGTAAAACAAATTGCAGATACTTTTCGGATCAAACAGATTCCGTGCGATGTAATCTGGATGGACATTCATTATATGAATGATTATCGGATATTTACCTTCTCGCCCGAAAAATTCCCTAATCCCAAAGAAACAAATGATTATTTACATCAAAAAGGCTTTCGGTCGGTTTGGATGATAGATCCAGGTGTGAAAAAAGATCCCGGCTATGCTGTTTATGATTCAGGAACCAAACAAGATGTTTGGGTGAAAAATTCGAAAATGCAGGATTTCGTTGGGAAAGTTTGGCCCGGCGACTGTGTATTCCCCGACTTTACCATGGAAAAAACCCAAAAATGGTGGGCATCATTGTACAAAGACTACATGGCTAATGGTATTGATGGCGTTTGGAATGATATGAACGAACCTTCTGTTTTTGATGGTTTAAATACTACTATGCCAATCGACAATATTCATAGAGGTGGTAAAAAACACCCATCAGACATTCATTTACGCTATCATAATGTGTATGGTATGATGATGGCAAAAGCATCTCGCGAAGGAATCCTGGCTGCCAACCCTAATAAACGTCCATTTGTACTCACAAGATCGAACTACATAGGTGGTCATCGATATGCAGCTACCTGGACAGGCGACAATTCTGCAACTTGGGACCACATGAGAATGTCCATTCCGATGAGCATTAACCTGGGATTAAGTGGACAAGCATTTAGTGGACCAGATATTGGTGGATTTTTTAATGATACACCTGCTGAACTATTTGGACAGTGGATTGCTTTGGGAGCATTTTATCCTTTTTCGAGAGCACACACTGCCGAGTGGAATGAAAATCAGGAACCTTGGGCCTTCGGAAAAGAGATAGAAGACGTATCGCGTACGGCATTGCAACGTCGTTATTGCTTAATGCCTTATCTCTATACTGTTTTTCATGAAGCTTCTGAAACGGGTTTGCCTGTTATGCGTCCGGTTTTCTGGGCTGATTTACAGGATTTAAAACTCCGACAAGAGCAACAAGTATTCCTCCTTGGAAATGACCTTTTGGTTGAGCCAAAGTGGGTTGATAAGCCAAGTTTACCCTCTGGAATTTGGCGAACTATCGACTTGGTTGGCGAAAATTCGGAACAAAGTAAATTTCAACCAAACTTAAAACAACGTGGAGGATCAATCATACCTACCGGAAAAATTATACAATCTACAGCCACATACAGCACCGATTCAATTACCCTTTTGGTATGTTTAGATGCCAATTTTAAGGCTGAAGGAAAATTGTACTCTGATGCCGGCGATGGTTTTGAATACAAATCGGGAAAATATGCTATTGAATCATTTACAGCAGAAAAAAACAGCAACAATTCAGTTATAATTAAATGTGCAAAAGTTTCAGGCAATCTACCTGAAAATCATCGTCAGTATAGAATTGGTCTTATTACCGAAAAAGGAATAATCTATTCAGATTGGCTGAACGGAAACAATCTTGAAATGAAACTACAGAATTAAAATTATCGACACATATCAAAAAAAAAATCATAAAAATATTTATTGTAAACATTAAAAATTAATCAAAATGAAAAAAACAAATTCCCTCTTCTCGTTATTTGTAGTGACAATTTCACTATTATTCTCAACTCATATTAGTTCATCAAACAAAGTAGTAAATGATTGGGTCGACTTAAAAACAAATGTCGGAACTGGTGCCGATGTACAGGTAAATGCAGGCGGTAATGCCGGACTAAATGTTGGATCACGAAACAGATCTGCAACTCGTTATAATACATGGAACGGGGGCAGTTATAGCTCTTACCTTCGCTTCGATTTAACAGGAATTACTGGAAGTTTATTAGTCTCTAAGCTTAAGCTTACACTTAACACAACCACTACAGGCAGTACATTTAAGGTTTATGGACTTAATGATGGTTATATAGGTGGAACTGATGAAGGAACAGATGCTGAACTTGGTGAAGACTGGCCGGAAGGAACTCAGGATTGGGTCGCAGCTGCAACAGGTGTCATAAACGGTGATAGAGCCCCGGGTTATGTTGAGTCGACAGGAAACGTAAACACATCGAAAGTCACCTATTTAGGCTCATTAAGCTTAGCAGATGGATTAGCCATTGGTTCAACATTCGAATTCTCATCTGATTTGTTGACCGATTTCATAAATGCCGATACAAACGATAAAATTACACTAATACTAGTGCATTCAGGTCCTTCGACTACAGCTTTTGAAATAAAAACAAAAGAAGCTGGAGCAACTAATGCGCCTAATTTGATGTATATTGTAACTTCTTCTGACATTGTAGCACCATCAGTGCCTGCAAATCTTAGTTCGTCAAGCGTTTTATCAAGTTCTGCCACTGTTAGCTGGGATGCATCTACAGATGATAACATTGGTACTGCTGGATACAACGTGTATGTAAACGGAACAAAACACAACACCAATCTGATTAAAACCACTTCCTATTCATTAACTGACCTAACTGCAAATACAAATTATGCAATTACTGTAGCTGCCATTGATTATGCAAAAAATGAATCAACTCAAAGTACTGCAACTAATTTCACTACTACAACTACAACAAATATCAACAATTTGAATGAAAATGATATTGCATTGATATATTACAATTCAAACAAACAAATTATTGTAAATTGTAAAGGTGAAATATTTAAAAATGCAAATATTGCAATCTATAACAATTTAGGCCAGATAGCTCAATCAGATCTAATTTCATGTACAAAATCTATTATACAAACAGAATTAATGGCTGGAGTTTATTTTGTAGTAGTTAATAATGGAGGAAAAAAAATTACACAAAAAATAATTCTCAACTAACAGTTTCCATTTCTTATTCAAAATTAGAATAGCAAAATCTATCAATTATTATATATTAAAATTTTATGAAAAAATTAAACAGAATTTTTCTATCTGTGTTAATTGCACTCTGTCTTGGGACATTACCTACCATGGGGCAATTAACACTCAATGTTGCTGCAGATGGCCAGATACAAGGCGACATCTCAGGTGCAAGTACCAATGGAATGCTAAATGTCGGCCTCCGGAACAACATGGCAGTACGTAATGCCGGATTTGCTGGTGGAAATTACACATCTTATCTCCGATTTAACCTTGCAGGCTTAACAACCACAATTGACATGATTAATCTTAGGCTCATTCTGAATGCAGCCACTACCACCACTCAAGAAGTAAAAGTATATGTGCTTAACGATGCGTATGCTGGTGGTGTGGATGAAGGTGGTGAGGCCGAAATGGGTGAAAACTGGACTGAAGGGAATAGAGACTGGGCAGTAGCGCTCGCTGGTCAGATTAATGGAGACCGTGCGCCGGCATTCAACGAGTTAAATGGTACAGTGGTAACTACCAAAGCAACATTAATTGGTACAATTACATTAGCTGCTTCTGCAGCAGGAAAAATTGTATATTTTAGTTCTCAGGCTTTAATGGATGCTATCAACAACGACACCGACAACAATCTCACAATTATCCTTGCGGGTGGAGCAGGTTGTAACTTGGTATTTAAAACCAAAGAAGCATTAACTACAAATATACCAATGCTTGAATACACTTATGTAGGTGCAAAAACAGCTGTCACAGGTGTTTCTGTAGCTCCAACAACTTTGCAAATGTCGATAGCCAGTAAAAAGCAACTTACTGCTACAGTTACACCAGCAGATGCAAGTAATAAAAAAGTTACCTGGAGTACTAGTAATTCTGCAATTGCAACAGTAGATGAAACCGGAATCGTTTCTGCAATTGAAATTGGAACTGCTGATATAATTGCAACATCTGTGGATGGAAGTTTTACAGCCAAAAGCACAATTACATCGGGACTATATCCTCGCGATAGTGAATATCTGGGGGCAAATAATGCTCCGGCTGGTGTGGATTTATATGCACCTAAGCCTGCACTAAGCGGCAATCATCCTCGCCTTTTTTTCACAGCCTCTTCACTGAGTAGTATGAAAGAAAAAGTGGCTAATCCTGCTTATGAAGCCATTTGGGGAAAAATTAAAACTGATGCTACTAGCTATGCTAACATAACTCCACCTGCTGTTTTTGGTGCTACAACTGAAGATCCTTGGCGTCAATATGCCGAGTATTTAGGAATTATGTCAATTGCCTATATATTAGACAATGATGCAGCACGCAAAACTGTATATATGAACGGAATAGACAAGTGGGTTAATGCTTGGTATGGTTATGGACTCTCCACTCAGGATTTAGCTACTTCTCATATTCTAATGAATTTGAGTTATACATACGATTGGTTATTTAACGATTTATCAAGTGTTACAAGAAATAAGCTTCGTTTGCTTATTGTTAATCACACACGCTGGTTACGATCGCCAAATAATACAGGGGTTTTAATTGGCGCAAATCAATGGCGAAACCGTGAGTTTGGAACTAATCACAACTGGTATAACCATACAGCTGCAGCTTTGGCTGCCGTTGCACTTTGGGGTGAATCAGGCGAAGTAAATGGTTGTGAAGCTGATGAACCTCAAAATTGGTTAACTTCAGCTGTTCGTAATTATTGGGAAGTTATGCCACGTCAATGTTCTGATGGAGCATTAATGGAAGGTTATAATTATATTGATTATGGTATGGTTCCCATGCTGGATTTTGGTACTTTGTTAGAACAATTAACTACAACCACATCCAGCATGCCGTCAATTCTTGATAATCCGGGCATTAAAAATCTGGGGAAAGTGCGAGCTCGTATGCTTTTACCTAATGCATTTGGTTTCAAAAGTTGGTCTGATTCTGGTTGGAAGATTTTTAATTCCTCAAAAACATCTAACTCATCTTGGATTTTCCGTTTATTAGCATCCAGATTTAACGACAGTGAAAGTCAAACTATTGCTACAATAATAGATACCAAGGGTTTAAGTCCGGATTGGCGTTCATTATTTTATTATAATGCATCTGTTGTTGAGACACCATTAGCAGACATCCCTAAAGTAATGGATTGCAACGACTTGAATCTTTTCTCAGCACGTAATGCATGGAGTGGTGATAAACAAAACTTTTTCAGTTTTAAATGCGGGCAAGCTGCTGGGAAAACAGTAAATAAAAGGTACCCTAACGAATGCACCGGTCACAATCAAACCGATCCAAACAGTTTTGAATTTTGGTGGAATGAAAATCCGATAGTAACAGGGCCTGGTTACCAAAAGAAAAAATTAACCTCGCACTACAGTGTAACAAAAATTAATAAAGCTTCGGACAAAGTAGAAGTGCAACAATTAGGTGCAGGAGGCGATTGGTTTCAGGCAACAGGAGCTACCGGTTATTGGTCACGACCTGATAGTGCTGTTACGCTGGAAGTAAAACACAGTCAGGACTTCCATACCTATTTGGGCGAATCGGGCGGTTT
This sequence comes from uncultured Bacteroidales bacterium, assembly GCA_903912795.1. GTDB lineage: Bacteria > Bacteroidota > Bacteroidia > Bacteroidales > Paludibacteraceae > Paludibacter. Next base: position 3,046 of record CAIWIS010000320.1, on the reverse strand, counting down.
GTATGTAATTGGTAGTGCAAAATGTAATTATCGTCGTAGAGCCGTTTACTTTCCATCGGGAGCCGTTGTAATTGCCGATAGGATAAGTACACCGGTGGCAACAAACCTTGCGTTCCGTTTTGTAACATCATGTCCCGATTTATCTGTAAAAGATAATGTTTATAGTTTTACTTCTGGTGGAACTAAAGGTACTATTACTAATTATAGTCCGGCAACAGATTCAACAACTATAACTACAGAAACTATTGCAACATGGTCTACCGAAGTTCCGGTTGAACGTAAAGTGGCTAACATAAAAAAAATGAATGTTACGCAAGCTTATTTTGGAGCTGTTATCAATATGGGAGCGGAAAATGCTGTAAGTATTACTAATATCGATGTGAATGGCATTACTGTAAAATACAACAATGGTGCTGAATACTTCTTTGCATGGGATGCAACCGGAGATGATATTGCACCTTCAGTACCAACAAACTTAATTGTTGTCAATACAGGATATGCTACTGCTGATTTGGCATGGGATGCATCTACTGATAATGTTAAGGTTTCAGGATACAAAATTTACAAAAATAATGTATATGAAAAAACGGTAGGTACTAACTCTACTCAAATTACAGGGCTATCTCCACAAAGTGACTACGACTTTATGGTATCGGCCATTGATAATAATAATGAGTCTGGGAAAAGCAATGTGTTAACCATATTTACTAAACCAGCTGTAACCGACGACAATGTTCCACCAAGCACACCTCAAAATTTAGCAATAAGCAGCATTACACCGAGTAAATGTGAGTTAGCATGGCAAATATCTACCGACAATCAGGTTGTTGTTGGGTATAATATATATGTTGATGGCGTATTCAACAAATTTGTTGTTGCAAACAGTGGTACTATTGAAGGGCTAAACCCGGCGAATCAATATCATTTTTCAGTAAAGGCAAAAGATTACAATGGTAACCTTTCGGCAGAAAGTAATATTGTGACTGGCATTACTGCTAGTCTTACGCCTGATCCATGGTTATTTACACCGATACCAGCACAAACTGGAACCTTTACAGCCGAAGTTGATGTAAGACCTCGTTCAACAAACATGAACGGTATTTTAGCATTTTCAAACAGCAATGTTGCCGGATATTCGAATATGGCAGTTATTGCACGTTTTGCTCCAAATGGTGGTATTGATGCCCGAAATGCAGGGGTTTATGTTGCAGCAAATGTGCTTAATTTTGTTCCATTTACAAAATATCATTTGCGCTATAGCATTAATGTTGCTAGTCGTACTTGTAATATTTGGGCGACTCCCGAAGGTGGAACTGAAGTTCAAATAGCGAACAATTATGCTTTCCGAACAGAGCAAAATGCTACATCGAGCCTTAATTATTTTCTTAGTCAAACGGAAGCAGGTAATATGGATGTAATGAATTTAACAATTAATGGTACTCAAATATTTTCTGCTGTTCCAGCATTAACATTTGAGTCAAATAAGTTGAAAGTATATCCAAACCCTGCCAATGGAAATGCAATGATGACGATTAAATATGAAGATAATAAACCCTGGAATGTAGAAATTTATAATATGCAGGGACAACTGAAGTTCAAAAGAACAGATTTAACAGATGAAACCCATGTATCTACTTCCATTTTATCGAAAGGTATATATATCGTTAAAGCTGGATTATCAACTCAGAAATTAGTTATCAAATAAAACCATTTTTGGTCAATAAAAAGAAGGCTGTAGTAAAATACAGCCTTCTTAATTTGAAAACAAAACAGTATTAAATCAAACGAAAGAATAAGCAAAATGACAAAAAATAAGTCAATCTCAATGAACGTTTTACCCGTTATGTTTGGATTTTTCATAATGGGATTTTGCGATGTGGTAGGCATAACTACCATGCATGTAAAAGAAGATTTGTTAGGTGGTTTTAGTCCGGAATTCAGAGATACCCTTTCAAATATGATTCCAGTAGTTCTATTCTCCATGTTTCTGCTTTTTTCTGTACCTACTGGCATATTAATGAATAAAATCGGACGAAAAAACACCGTATTGATCAGTAATTTAATTACCATTGTAGCTATGTTTATACCTTTAATACAGTATTCATTTACCATGTCATTAATTGCATTTGCATTGCTTGGTATTGCTAATACAATATTACAGGTATCACTCAATCCGCTGTTAACTAACGTAGTTCAAGGCGATAAACTTACTTCGAGCCTCACTGCAGGTCAATTTGTAAAGGCGGTTTCTGCATTTATCGGACCATTTTTAGCTGCATTTACTGCAACAAAATTAGGCAACTGGCAATATATATTTCCAATTTATGCTGTTATCACGCTTATTTCGACTATTTGGCTGATGCTAACTCCGATTGACAGAGAACCCGTTACAAATCAAGCAAATTCATTTGGAAGTGTTTTTGGACTACTCAAAGACAATACAATCTTGCTTTTATTTTTGGGTATCGTTTGTGTTGTTGGTGTTGATGTTGGATTAAATACTGCCGCTCCAAAAATCTTAATGGAACGTTGTGGAATGAACTCTATTGATGCCGGATACGGTCCAAGTGTTTACTTTGCATTTCGTACATTAGGAGCATTTATTGGGGCATTTGTATTGGCAAAATTCTCATCTAAAGTGTTTTTTAGAATCTCGACTGTAATTGCTGTACTAGCACTTATAAGTCTTATTTTTGCAACAAATCAAATGCTAGTTTTTATCCTTTTTGCTGTTATTGGCTTTTCAATTGCTAATGTTTTTTCCATAATTTTTTCAATGGCAATTCAAACATTACCAAGCAAAGCAAATGAAATTTCCGGATTAATGATTACCGGAGTTTTTGGAGGCGCAATTATCCCCTTTATAATGGGTTTAACGTCCGATACCATTGGTTCGCAAGTAGGTTCAATTCTTATTATTCTTTTAAGTGCAATATACTTACTATTTAGTGCATTTACCGTAAGGGTTGATAGTGCAAAATAAGACATAAAAATCCCCCAGCTAGCAAAATGCAACTGGGGGATAATTAACTCTTAGTGATATTAA
>CAIWIS010000319.1 GCA_903912795.1 uncultured Bacteroidales bacterium | reverse complement strand
CTTATTGATGAACTCATGAAAACTGAATACTTAGTTAAATTTTTCAGTCGACGATACTTTAATTGTATCACCCATCATTTTATAACGAAGTTTATTGTTGAGTGTAATAATATCAAAAATATCTTTTATAGATTGGCTTTTATTAAATACTCCGTAAAAGCGTGAATCGTTTAACAATGCGTTACTCAAATCTATTTTAACATTGTATTCACGTTCCAACCTATGAGCAATTTGCTCTAATTTTTCATCATCAAAAATAAGTATACCTTGCGACCATTGAGTTGAAGTTGAAGCGTCTACATCTTTTACCTCTACTATATTAGTCGATTTGTAAAATGTGGCACTTTTATTTGGAACAAGTCTTATTTCTTTATTCTTATCATTATCCATTTTGAGCGCAATTGATCCTTCCAAAAGTGTAACGTTTATTTTTTCATCTTCTGAATAAGAAACTACATTGAATTTTGTTCCCAGCACTTTAACATCAAGCCTGTCCGTTTCAACAATGAAAGGCACTCCTTTCATTTTCGCTACTTCGAAATAGGCTTCACCATTCAGAACAAGCTTCCGCACTTTGTCCTTAACAATATAACTGTATTTAATGGTGGTACCAGAATTTAGCCAAACTTTGGTACTGTCAGATAAAGTTACCTGTGATTTAGCTCCATAAGGGACGGTAATTGAATAAAATTCATCTTTAGAACTTCCGGTAGGAGAAAAAAACCGTAGAAAAGAAATTGAGCCTAAAACAATTATTATTGCAGCAGATGCAGCAATTTGAATTAATCTCTTGTTGAAAAAGATTTTTTTACGCGGAATGGCTGGTTCTGAATGACTGGATTCTTTTACACGATAAAGGAATCGGTTATATGCCAAATCTTTATCAAACACATCTTCAGTTTGTGGAGCAGTGGCATACCAAATTTCCTGTAACTTTCTAAAATACAGGGAATTTTCCTTTGATTCCGCAATCCACGAATTCAAGAGATTAAATTTTTCCGGAGTTAATCGACCAGTAATATAGTCAATAATTAACTCATCAATGTCATTTATTTCGTCAATCTTTTTCATAAAATAATATCCTATGATTTTTAGACAGTTATTAATCGATTTTGGGTAGTGAGAATCAAAAAGAATATCTATAATAAGGTGAAATATACTATAATTAATGCCATATAATCTTTTAAATCTTCCCTTAAAATTTTCAATGCACTTTTAATATGATACTTTACGGTATTAACGGAAATGTAGAGTTGTGCTGAAATATCTTCATAAGATAAATCTTCATATCGTTTTAATTCAAAAACTTTTTTAGTTTGCTCGGGTAGTTGGCTAATGGCTTTGTCAATAACGTTTTGTAGTTCTTTCTCCATTAAAATTCCAATAGGTAGGTCCGTTTCAGAATGCATTGAGAAAATAAGACTATCTTCTTGTAGTTGTGTGATGGAACTCTCTCTTTGAACGTGGGCTTGACTTAAATAATTGTAACACCTATTTCGAATGGAGGTAAATAGGTAGGCGTTTAATGATTCGCGAATAACAAGTTCTTCTCTTTTTTCCCACAAATTAAAAATAAGGTCTCCTACTAAATTTTCAGAAACAAATGTATCGCGCACATAGAAGTTAGCAACCCGACAAAGCTTTGTATAATATTCATCATACAAATATTTATAGGCGTCATCGTTCCCATTTTTCAAACCCGATAATAAATCATCTGATAGCATGTTCTTAATTATATTCTGGTAGTCTGATTTGCAAATCTAATAATACGTTGCAAATCTAAACAAAAAAAATTAGGATTTATGTGAATGAAGTCAATTTTCAATTAGTAATTATCAACTAAATCCCACCGACCACTTTCCCACACCCGGCCCATTTCACAGCTTCGCCTTCTCCATCAGCTCCTACGGTGCCAAATTCCACACCAATGGCCAATAATAATGTGTCGTTATCGGTGAGGTATTCGGCAACACCTTCGAGTTGTACTTGCAAAGTTTGTTCGGGTAATATGCGCTTTACGGGATTCCAGGCAGTTTGTACTTCACGCCTATAGCCAAGCAATTGTTGGTTGTTGGGTGCATAGCTTTTGGAGGCCTCGTCGTACCGCACATTGGTACAAACCCCGAGTAAAGCCACAAAGCGCATAAAAGGCAATTTGTTGGGCGCTACCAAGTGTTCGGTAGGGTTAAACTCCGGAATGGTAATGGTGGCGCTCACTGTTTCGCGGTTAATTTGCCACGTCGGTTGCACTCTGATAACTCGGCTAAATGGATTGGTTTTATTAAAATCGAAATCGGTGAGGAATTGTCGGTTTTCAGTTACCAGTACATTTCGTTTTCCCTTTTCGTTTTCGGTATCCATGCACTGAGTTTTTTTACATACCGCATTCAATCCGCCCATCACGTTGTAATCCGCCAAGCGCAATATCGGTTCTAATGCACGTCGCATAGCGCTGGCTGCTT
>CAIWIS010000318.1 GCA_903912795.1 uncultured Bacteroidales bacterium | reverse complement strand
ATGCATCATAAGCTTCGTCTATATGTTTCTTTGAACCCAAATACTTTTCATTTATTATTTTAAAACTTCTTTCAACCTCTAATTCGGCTTGCTGAATAGTTAATAAACCAGCAGCCTTTTCGTTCTCAGTAGTAGCAAGCATAATATCGCGTGTGGCGAGGCGCATTTTTAAAATATTAATTTCAACATCGGCAATAGCTCTCCGCACAGCTAATGGATGTTTATACATGGTTTCGGTCTGCTCGTGCAGTGTATTTCCTTGGTTATGTGCAATAATTGCCAAGGTAAATATCGACAGTAGAATAATTGAAAAACCAATAATTAATTGGCTACCTATACTTAAATTCTTTATTTTCATGTGTTTATAATTGATTTTTTAGTTGTCACATGGAACTTACCATGTTAAAATAATCATTGCCTTGTGTGTTAATAATTATTTTAACATGGACGTTTCATCTGATTCAATTTTTTTGTAATTAAAACTTATTGTCTGCCCCAATCCCCTGAAGGGGATGTAAAGCTACTATCGTCTATAAAAAGCTACTTTATATTCATTAAACTAGGTGTTCTTTAATTTTACTTATTACACAATCAATATTATTCATAACTTCACTGTTTGTAAATCTAATAATTTTCAATCCAAATTTCTCAAGCTCGTGAGTTCGACCTAAATCATATTCCTTTTGTAAATTGTGAATTTCTCCATCAATTTCAACAACGACTCCAAATTTATGACAGTAAAAATCAACGATAAAAATATCAATTGGGTGTTGCGCTTTAAATCGATAACCTAACTGATTTTTATTAATTCGTTCCCAAACAATATTTTCCGCATCTGTCATATTAAGTCTCAACATTTCAGCATTTTGAAATATCTCTCTTTTTGCACCAAAAAACATATCTGGTCTTGAACTTCGTATCATAATTTAATTCAAAGAAGTAATTGGAAATTAATAATGTCGTAATTTTTTCTACTTTGACAGATTATAATAAAATATTTAAAACTTCAGAGACGATGGTATTTTTACATCCCCTTTAGGGGCTTGGGGCAGTAAAAAATCGTTTTAAAACTGCCCCTAAATCCCCTAAAGGGGACTTGAAGTTACCATCTATTAATATAATAATTTTAAAACATAACAATCTGTCAATGTAGTAATTTATTATAGTTAATTCTTAGAATACAGTTGTAACCTCACATCTCCACAATTTATCCCTATACATCGGGATGGGCTTGGGGCAGTTTAAACGCCATTTTTATCCAGCCAAAAAACCATTAAGGACTCCTCTCCTATCGAAAAATACACGAATTAGGATACAGTTCTACGTATTCATTACGAAGAAAAATCTCCCGTTCGGTTTCGCCTGTTATAATAATTCCTTGTTTTGTTTTACAACTTTTTAGTCGTTTTAATAATTTGTTTTGCATTTCTTCTTTATAATAAATCAATACATTGGCTAACATAATGATATCGAACCCGCCAAAAATACTGGTGCGTGGACAGTGACAATCATTATCGAATAAGTCGAAAAGTTCAAACTGAACGTTTTTTTTCAATTGTGGCACAAGTGAGTATCGCTTGGCACTATGTGTGAACCATGTATCTATTTCGTGCCATGTAAGGTTAACTATGTCAGCTTTTGAATAAATACCAAGCACAGCACGTTCTATTTCTTTAAAATTTGAATCGGTAGCAAATATACGATATTTTAGTTCGGATTTCCAATTATTTATTACTGATTCCATCAATATTGCCAAGGTATAAGGCTCTTGACCACCTGCGCAACCTGCCGACCAAATTCTAATTTCATCTTCGTCCTTTTTCTGAGTCATAATCACAGGCAAATATACCTGACGTAAAGTCTCAAAAGTGAGTCTGTTTCTAAAAAACAAACTGTGCGAGTTTGTCAAATTGGCTTTTATCTTTTCAATTTCCGACTCATCATGACTAATAATTGCTGCATACATAAATGGTGTTTCAATCTTAAGTTGTTCCATTCGCGTGGTTATCACATTATTGATAAAACCAATGCTGTATGCTGATACATCAATTTTTTGTTGTATTATTTCAATTAGTTCAGTATGGTCAAATTGTTGCATTATAGCAGCTTATTTAATTATTATAAAAGTCATATTTAATAAATTATTCGAAATTTCGTAGATGATAGTAGCTTCACATCCCCTTTAGGGGCTTGGGGCAGATACAAATTATTAAATCACCCCAAAATATTATATTTGGGTTCTTTACCTGCTAGTTTTAGCAAATCGTTTATTTCCTTTTTAAGTTCTATCATTTTCAGTTCTCTATTTACAGTCAACCTATGGAAACGTTCCATCTCTTCCATTTTATTAATTAGCGCTACCTCCGCATTTGTTCGCTCAATATACTGACCTAGTTGGTAACTGAACATTTCGATTAATTCGGAATTTTCGAATCTTGCCGATTTTTCGTATAAAAATTGAATATTACCTACAATTTTATTATTTCCTGGAATGGCTACCAATATCATTTCACCCAGATTAAAAACACGTTCAATTAAAGCAGAAATATTCTTATTGAAATCATATTTGGTAAGTTCAGTAAGATTATCCAAATGGTTTATAGGACTGACAAGTAGCATTTTATCTACTTGCGGGTTTCTACTCCATTTTTTATCAAGTACATCAAAACCCAGGTATTTTTGCGTTACTT
>CAIWIS010000317.1 GCA_903912795.1 uncultured Bacteroidales bacterium | reverse complement strand
GGCATTGGACAATTGCAAAGAAGACCTCGACTTTTTAAGCGAAATGTACGATAAAGAATTGTACGAGCGATTGAATTTTGTTGTAAACAACGATTTTAAACGCTTAGCGTATACCGAAGGTGTTGAAATACTAAAAGCGGCTGTGGCTAATGGGCATAAATTTGAATTCCCTGTTGATTGGGGAACCGACCTACAATCGGAACATGAACGTTATTTGGTAGAGCAACATTTTAAATGTCCGGTTATTCTAACGGATTATCCAAAAGAAATTAAATCGTTTTACATGAAACAAAACGATGATGGTAAAACTGTTCGTGCCATGGATGTATTATTCCCCAAAATTGGTGAAATAATTGGTGGCTCACAACGCGAAGAAGATTTTGACAAACTAAAAAGTCGTGCCGAAGAAATGGGCGTACCTACTAAAGATATTTGGTGGTATTTGGAAACTCGAAAATTTGGCACAGCTCCTCATGCAGGCTTTGGACTCGGATTTGAGCGCCTATTGCTTTTTGTAACAGGTATGGCAAATATTCGCGATGTAATTCCATTTCCACGTACTCCGAACAATGCAGAGTTTTAAATTGTTGTATGTTGCTGAAATTAGTAAATCGTAAATGAATTAATCGTAAATAATATAATGAGTACTACCAACAAAACTGAAGCAGAAAACGTAGTGATTCGGTTCACAGGCGATTCGGGCGACGGAATGCAGCTAACAGGAACTTTGTTTTCGAACCTGTCGGCAATTCTGGGAAATGAAATTTCCACTTTTCCTGATTTTCCATCCGAAATTCGTGCTCCACAAGGCACTTTAGGTGGTGTATCGGGCTTTCAAGTAAATTTAGGAGCATCCAAAATTTATACTCCAGGCGACGATGCCGATGTGATGATAGCAATGAATCCGGCTGCATTGAAAGTAAATGCAAATGGAATTAAAAAGAATGGAGTTTTAATTATCGACACCGATTCGTTTCAAAAATCGGATTTGGATAAAGCTGGTTTTACAACCGACAATCCGTTTGAAGAACTGAAACTTTCGGATACAATACAAATTATTCCAGCTGCACTCACATCGCTTACAGTTGCTGCTCTCGAGGGTTCGGGTCTCGACAACAAATCGATACTTCGAAGTAAAAATATGTTTGCTCTTGGATTGGTTTGCTGGTTATTTAACCGTCCTATCGACCAAGCAATACATTTTTTGCAAAATAAATTTAGCAAGAAACAAACCATTTTAGAAGCCAATATAAAAGTATTAACCGATGGTTTTAACTACGGTCATAATTTACATTTAGCTGTTTCTACTTATTTGGTTGACAAATCGCACGAAGTACCTAAAGGCCGCTACACAAGCATAAATGGCAACAAAGCAACCGCTTGGGGCTTGATTGCTGCTGCTCAAAAAGCTGGATTGCAGCTATTTTTAGGCAGTTACCCAATTACTCCTGCTACCGATATTATGCAAGAATTGGCCAACCGTAAAGATATGGGTGTGAAAGTAGTGCAAGCCGAAGACGAAATTGCAGGTATCACTACTGCATTGGGTGCTTCTTTTGCAGGCTCATTGGCAGCTACAAATACTTCGGGACCTGGTTTGGCGTTAAAATCGGAGGCTATTGGTTTGGCTGTTATGGCCGAATTGCCAATTGTTATAGTTGATGTTATGCGTGGTGGTCCATCAACGGGGCTTCCAACCAAAACAGAACAAACCGACTTATTGCAAGCACTTTACGGACGAAACGGTGAATCGCCAGCAGTGGTTATAGCAGCCAACACTCCTGATGATTGTTTTCATTATGCATACATGTCGGCTAAAATTGCATTAGAGCACATGACTCCGGTAATTTTATTAACCGACTCATACATTGGCAATGGTTCGTCGCTTTGGAAATTACCTAAATTAGCCGAATTGCCTGCTATTACTCCAAACTTTGTTAAACCAGGCATGGAGGGCATTAAAGTTACTTCACGCGACCCTGAAACCTTAGCTCGATATTGGGCTATCCCTGGCATGGAAGGTTTTAACCAACGAAATGGCGGTTTGGAAAAAGACTTTACAACAGGTGCTATTTCAACCGACCCATTAAATCATCAAAAAATGGTGGATACGCGTCAGGCAAAAATTAATTATATCAGCAATGTTATTCCTCAATTAGAACTCGAAGGTGATAAATCAGCTGACACATTAGTTATTAGCTGGGGTTCAACTCACGGACATTTGATGACTGCCGTAAACAATTTGGTAAAAGCAGGCGAAAAAGTAGCATTAGCACATTTTAGTTATATTCACCCACTACCAAAAAACACTGAAGAAGTAATTAAACGTTACAAAAAAGTGTTGGTTTGTGAACTGAATAGCGGTCAATTTGCCACCTACTTGCGTTCTAAAGTGCCTGGCGAATACAAACAGTTCAACAAAGTTCAGGGACAACCATTTAATGTGGCCGAACTAGAAGAAGCTATTCAATTAATAATTAAAAATTAATAATTAGTAATGGAAAATACGATAAAACAATATACAGCCAAAGATTTTAAAAGTGATCAATACGTTCGCTGGTGCCCAGGTTGTGGCGACTATGCGCTGCTCAATACGCTGCAAAAAGTAATGGCCGAATTGGGCGTAGACCCAAAAGACGTTGCAACGGTTTCAGGTATTGGATGCTCATCGCGCTTACCTTATTACACTTCGGGTTATGGTTTTCATACCATTCACGGACGTGGAGCAGCTGTAGCAACAGGTGTGAAAGTAGCCAATCCAAGACTCACCGTGTGGCAAATTACCGGCGATGGCGACTGCTTAGCAATTGGTGGAAATCATTTTATTCATAGTGTTCGTCGCAATGTGGATATCAATGTATTACTATTCAACAATCAAATATATGGCTTAACCAAAGGACAATTTTCACCAACTACTAAAAAAGGATTTATTACTAAATCGTCGCCTTTTGGTACGGTTGAGCGTCCTTTTCGTCCGGCAGAACTTACTATTGGTGCTCGAGGCACTTTTTTTGGTCGCGTACTGGATGTAGATCTAAAATCGTCGCATGCAACCATGATGGCTGCTGCAGCACACAAAGGAACTTCGGTAATTGAGTGTTTGGTAAACTGTGTTATCTTCAACGATGGTGCTCATAGTTGGTTATCGGAAAAAGAAACTCGCTACGACCGTATTATCATTTTGGAACATGGTAAACCAATGATTTTTGGCAAAAATAGTGATAAAGGATTAGTAGCTGATGGTTTTAACCTAAAAGTGGTTACATTGGGCGAAAATGGCATTACAGAAGCCGACTTATTGGTACATGATGCTAAATGCGAAGATTTTACTTTGCAAATGAAATTAGCTTTGATGGAAGGTCCTGAATTTCCTGTAGCTATCGGCGTTATTCGCTCTGTGGAAGCAGATACTTACGATGCCGAAACCGAAAGTCAAATAGCTGAAGTACAATCAAAATCGAAAATCAAAACATTCGACGAGCTAATTGATTCGTGCGAACAATGGGAAATGTAACCGATTCTGAAATATAAACTTACCCAAAAAACCGCTTCTATTTCAGTTGCGGTTTTTTCTATCTTTACAGTCCTTACTTTTAAACTAATTGATTTCGAAATGAAAAAAATAATCGTTGCCGTAGATGGCTATTCATCATGTGGCAAAAGCACCATGGCAAAAGAGTTAGCTCGTGAAACTGGCTATATTTATGTCGATACAGGTGCTATGTATCGTGCTGTATCGTTGTTTTGCATACGCAAAAATTTACTTACAAGCGATGCAATAGATGAGGCGGGAGTTGAAGAGCAACTTAATAAAATGCATCTTGAATTTAAACTCAATACCGATGGAAAAGCCGATATGTATTTAAATGGCGAAAACGTTGAAAGCTTGATTCGAACTCTCGAAGTGGCCAATGGGGCCAGCAGAATAAGCACGTTGGGCTTTGTTCGGCGCGAATTGGTTCGTCAACAACAACTTATGGGTATACAAAAAGGAATTGTAATGGATGGACGCGACATTGGCACTGTAGTTTTTCCACAAGCCGAATTGAAAATATTCTTAACTGCTTCGCCCGAAATACGTGCCCAACGCCGCATGGACGAAATGATAGCAAAAGGCGAAACTGTTAATTACGAGGATGTATTAGCCAATGTGAAGGAACGCGACTATAGAGATGTGAACCGTGCTGAAAGTCCACTCCGCAAAGCCGACGATGCTATCGAAATTGACAATTCACATCTCACACCCACTGAGCAACAAGCTATTTTACGAACTTTATTTGCCGAAAAAACGTTACTCTATTGACAATTGATACAGTTACCATTTACTATTGAAATTGTAACTGGTAACTGAAAAAAAAGTAAATAAATCCATGATTGAAATAGATAAAAAATCAGGCTTTTGCTTTGGCGTAGTCAATGCTATCGAAAAAGCAGAACAAGAACTCAAAAAAGGCGAAACGCTTTACTGTTTGGGCGATATTGTGCACAATGGTCAAGAAGTGGAACGGCTCACAGCTATGGGAATGAAAACCATTACCCACGAAGAATTTAAGAAATTACACAACGTAAAAGTGCTACTCAGAGCTCATGGCGAACCACCAAGCACCTACGAACTTGCTAAACAAAACAATATAACATTGGTTGATGCCTCATGCCCCGTGGTTTTAAAACTGCAAGCTCGTATTAAAAAAGCCCACGAAACAAAACCTACCGCAGATACTCAAGTTGTAATTTACGGACATCATGGTCATGCTGAGGTAAATGGCCTTGTTGGCCAGATAAATGGCGAGGCAATTGTGATTGAAGATGAAACCGAACTGGATAAAATTGATTTTAATAAAAATATTTTGTTGTTTTCCCAAACTACAAAATCACTTTCGGGATTCAACGATTTGGTTCAGACCGTACAAGCAAAAATGGAAAATGGAGCAAATTTGCAATTTTCGGATACAATTTGTCGACAAGTTGCAAATAGAATCCCAAATATTACTACCTTTGCACAACAAAATGACATTATAATTTTTGTTAGTGGTAAAAAAAGTTCGAATGGCAAAGTGCTTTACGAGCATGCCAAGTCGGTAAACGAAAACACCTTCAATGTTTCTGAACCTGATGAATTGGAAAGCATTAGCATTGACTTAACAAAGAAAATTGGAATTTGTGGTGCTACGTCAACTCCTAGATGGCTCATGGAAGCTGTTATGGAAAAATTAAATGAAATGGGGAAAATGCATTATGGAAATTGATTGGAAAAACTTAGGATTTGGATACATGAAAACGGATTTTAATATCCGTTGTAATTTTTCAAACAACTCATGGGGCGAACTTGAAGTTCATGATAATGAGCACATTTCGCTTCATATCGCTGCTACAGCACTGCATTATGGACAGGAATCCTTCGAAGGTTTAAAGGCATTTAAAGGGAAAGATGGCAAAGTCCGTATTTTCCGTATGCACGATAATGCTTTGCGTATGCTCGATTCAAGCGAAGGTACGTTGATGGCCAAAGTTCCAGTAGAAATTTTCGAAGAAGCAGTTTTAAAAGCAGTAAGATTGAACGAACGATTTGTACCTCCTTACGAATCGGGCGCATCACTTTATATCCGTCCAGTTTTATTTGGCAGTGGACCTCAAGTGGGCGTAAAACCAGCCACCGAATACATGTTTATTGTATTTGTAACTCCAGTAGGACCATATTTCAAAGGCGGTTTCCAAACTACTCCATTTGTAATTATGCGAGAATATGACCGTTCAGCACCTCTTGGAATGGGCAAATACAAAGTAGGTGGAAACTATGCGGCCAGTTTAGTGGCAGGCAAGCGTGCAGCTGAACTTGGCTATTCCAATATCTTTTACTTAGATGCTAAAGAGAAAAGATACATCGATGAATGTGGTGCAGCTAATTTTTTTGGTATTAAAAACAACACCTATATTACACCAAAATCTGCATCAATTTTACCATCGATAACCAATAAAAGCTTAATGGTGCTAGCTGAAGAAATTGGATTGAATGTAGAAGTTAGACAAGTACCAGTTGAAGAATTGAGCACTTTCGAAGAGGCTGGAGCATGTGGTACTGCTGCTGTTATTAGTCCGATAGAGCGAATAGACGATTACGACAATAAAATTACATATCAGTTCTCCAAAGACGGCCAACCCGGCCCGATAAGTTCAAAGCTATATCACAAGCTACAAGCCATTCAATATGGCGACGAACCCGACACACACAACTGGATAACAGTAGTTTAGCAAAAACAAAAAACACTTATACAAAATATCGTATAAGTGTTTTTTTGTGGGCCCAACTGGGCTTGAACCAGTGACCCCCTGATTATGAGTCAGGTGCTACTAACCAACTGAGCTATAGGCCCCACATTTGCGCAAATTTTTGTATCTTTGCAAAGCGAGTGCAAAAGTAATAAAATTTAGCAATCTGCAAAAATAATCAAGCGCTTTTTTACAACAAATGAATAAAAAAACATCAATTACAACACTAATATTCGATTTTGGAGGGGTTATTATCAACTTAGACCTACCAACTTGTATCCGAAACCTAAAAAAATTGGGTACCAATGATATTGAAAATTACCTGAGTAATTTTGGACAAAAAGATTTTTTTCTAAAATTTGAAATCGGTGAAATTGGAACACCTGAGTTTAGAAACGAAATTCGTAAACTGACCAATAAAACAATTACTGATGCTGAGATTGATAATGCTTGGTGCTCGTTTTTGTGCGATATACCCTCTGAAAGATTGGAATTATTAGAAAAACTTCGAAAAAAATATCGATTATTGCTTTTAAGCAATTCAAATCCATTACACGTGGAAGTAAGTGCTGCAATTGCACTCCAAGGTACTGGAAAAACAATTCGAGATTATTTTGACAAATGCTATTTCTCGTACGAAATGGGACTAACAAAACCTGACCCAGCCATTTTTGAGGCCTTACTTGCCGATGCTGGCTTGGAAGCGACTGAATGTTTATTTTTGGACGATGGGCCGAAAAATATTGAGGCTGCCAAACGCTTAGGCATTCAAACTTATTTTGTAACGCAGGGCGAAAATCTCGATTTTTTACTTTCACTCTAACTGTCTTTTTTCTTTGCTTTTTTTTCTTTGCTCTCAAAAAAAATGAAAATACTTTATCCAAACGAAAAATATATTCCTGAAAAAGAGCTGGTTGCAACTGTCGGCTTTTTCGATGGCGTGCATCTGGGTCATCGCTTTTTGATAAATGAGTTGAAGCGTATTGCAAAAAATCAAAAACGTCTTTCGGCAGTTGTTACGTTTATTTCTCATCCTCGCAAAGTGTTGCATGCCGATTTTCAACCACTTTTGCTCACTACTTTCGATGAAAAAATGGAGCAACTTTCGACCATAGGAATTGATTTGTGCATTGTGCTCGATTTTTCGGTTGAAATGTCCGAACTAAATGCATTCGATTTTTTGAACAATATTCTTTTCAAGCAATTTAACGTCAGAACTTTATTGGTTGGGCACGACCATCGTTTTGGACATAACCGTGCAGAGGCATTTCCCGAATATAAAATGTATGGGGAACAAATTGGATTACAAGCAATTCAAGCAACTCGTTTCTCACTACCTGACTGTACACATATTAGCTCCTCGGATATTAGGAATGCGCTGAAAAATTCGAACATTGAAAAATCGAATAAATTATTAGGCTATAATTATTCAATAGTTGGAAAAGTAACCGATGGTTTTAAAATTGGACGAAAATTGGGTTT
>CAIWIS010000316.1 GCA_903912795.1 uncultured Bacteroidales bacterium | reverse complement strand
TGTATTTTATAATTTATTGTTTCTCTTGTACCACTTCCCCCATATCCTGCTACTTGTCTTGTCCTGAAATAGCGTTACACAAAAAAAAACGTTATGGAATTAAAACAAGAAATTTTGTATGTAAAACGAACCCAAAAGGATTACAGCTTATCCTTCAAATTGCAAGTAGTTCGTGAGGTAGAGAGCGGAGAATTAAGTATCAAAGGTTCTCTTCGTAAGTATGGGATACAATCTCATGCGACAGTTTTGGGTTGGATAAGAAAATATGGTACTTTTGACCGAGAATACCAAATCCAACAAGCCATGATTAAAACCCCGGAACAACGGATTTTAGAGTTAGAGCAAAAAGTTAAGTTGCTAGAACAACAAAAAGCCTCGTTAGAAAAGGCCGTTGACATTGCCCAGGAAAAGGCAATATTTTTCAATATGATGGTCGATATTGCAGAAAAAGAGTTTAAGATCCCGATAAGAAAAAAATCGTTACCCGGACAATCGACCAGTACACGAGCAAACGAGAAAGGTCAATAAGTTTTGCTTGTGGATTGTCAGGGAATAATCGACAATACTATTATCGGAATAAGAAGATTCGTGAATCAAAACGTGTATTGGCTAATCATGTTTTGGAAAAAGTAATAACAATCCGTTCACGTATGCCCCGTATAGGTACTCGTAAACTGCACTACATGCTATCTAGTCAAGGAAATGATTATGATATTGGTCGAGACAAGTTATTTAAAATAATGCGTGCCAACAATTTGGATATAAAACCACGTAAGGCATATCATGTGACAACGAACTCACACCATCGTTTTCGCAAACATAAAAACCTTGTGGATAAACTTGATATTATTCGACCAGAACAGGTATGGGTGTCAGACATTACCTATATTGGAACAAGAGGGAATCATTGTTATCTGGCTCTAATAACAGATGCCTATTCAAAGAAAATTGTAGGATATGATTTGTCGGATAGCTTAAGTGCTGATGGGGCTATTCGAGCACTCAAAACTGCATTAAAAAATAGAATGTATCAAGATAAAGCTCTTATACATCATTCTGATCGTGGAATACAGTATTGTTGCGATGACTATCAAAATTTACTCAAGAAGTATAACATTAAAGTAAGTATGACCGAATCGTATGATCCATATGCAAATGCTGTTGCTGAAAGAGTAAATGGGATATTGAAAAATGAATTTTTATTGGAAGATTACAAAGTGGATAAGAAATCAATGGGGATAATTATAGGTCAGAGTATTAGGTCATATAACCAATTTAGACCGCATATGTCTTGTTCATTACTTACACCAATACAAATGCACTCGCAACAAAAAATTAGTGTAAAAACCTATAAAAAAATCTCAGTTCAAAAGGTTAACCTTTTGAACTGAGATAAATTAATTATTTTTGTATCAAAAACTGTAACGTTTTCTTAGGACGACACATATTTATTATTACAAAAGGGCTTCAATTTTGGCAGCTAAAACCGCTTTTTGAGTAGCTCCAATTTGTTTATCAACAACTTTTCCATCTTTAAAGAAAAGAATAGTAGGTATATTCCGAATGCCAAATTCTTGTGGAGTATCCACATTTTCGTCAACATCCATTTTTCCAATTACTACTTTTCCTTCGTATTCCTTAGCCAATTCTTCTACAATTGGTCCTACCATGCGACATGGTCCACACCATTCAGCCCAAAAATCAATTACAACAGGTTGTCCACTATTGATAATTTCTTTGATGTTTCCATCTGTTAATTGTAAAGCCATTTTTTATCTATTTTAAAATTAATAATTTACACAAATTTATCGAAGCAAATACTTTTAATTAGCCTTGTTTTAATTCGACTGCAAAGTTAACAATCAATGTCAAATAATAAATACTTTTCTACTAAAATCTTTCAAAAAACACTACAATAGAGTTATCGAAAAAATCTATTATTATTTAATTAAACTTTACCAGATTCTATAGTTTAAAGAACAATATATAAATCGATAGTAAATCAAGTCCCCTTTAGGGGATTTAGGGGCAGTTTAAATTCATTTTTTTAATGCCCCAAGCCCCTAAAGGGAATGTAAAGTTACAATGGTCTTTGAAGTTTTAAATAATTAATCGAAATTCATCAAGATTGTTTTAATTAATATGATATTCCAAAATACCCTCTTGTTGCAATCGTTTAATTTTTTTATAAATATCCGTATTTAGACTCAACCTATGTTGGCGCGAAAATAATTTTACGCGTTGGGGCGATAGGTCATCCAATATATTGACATAAAAATTTACATTCCCTTTGTTTTCCAAAACTATGGAACTCAAAATGGTGGTTAGTTCCTCATCCACATGTTGTAGAGGTATGGTAAGCGTTAATTTATCAATTAACTTATCCTTAATTTCACGAAACAATTCAATTTTCTGAATTTTAAGTTCCAACACTTTAGGTTCGTTTGGGTCCGATGGTTTTTTGAATTTATAATCGGCTCCTTTTTCTTGCACAATAGCATTGATATACAAATACAAATCCTTGAACATATATTTATTATACTCCACAAAGTTTTGCCCAAAAAGCGCAAATTCGAAAGCACCGGCATAGTCCTCGAGCGAGAAAATGCCATAAGGATTACCTGCTTTCGAAGTTCCTATACGTGTATTGGTAACCATGCCTCCTATACGCAATTGCTTGCCTTGCAAAAGTGGTAAATCTTTTAAATCGCTGGTTGTAGTATTGCAAATATGATTTATTTCGAGTTCAAACTCATCGAGCGGATGCGCCGACAGGAACATACCAATCAAATCGCGCTCTTTATTTAAGCGTTCAAGAGGCGACCATTCGGGCGCATAGGGTATTTCGGGTTTTGTAATTTCAATGGCATCGCCTCCACCAAAAAGCGAATTTTTGCTCATAGCCATATCGGCCTGATAGCGGTTTCCGTAGCGTATAATGGTATCGAGCACCAATTCCGATTTGGTATTATATGCCATAAATTGCTCCCGCTTAATGTCGCTAAAGCTATCAAAAGCACCACAAAGTGCCAAACTTTCGATGGTACGTTTATTACAAGATGTCAGGTTCACACGTTCCATAAAATCGAAAACGCTTTTGTAACGACCATTACGCTTGCGTTCGTCCACAATGGCTATTACGGCATTCTCTCCTACCCCTTTCACACCTCCTAATCCAAACCGAATATTACCTTCATGATTCACTGTAAAAGTTAAATCGCTCTCGTTTACATCCGGACAAAGCACATGCATTCCCATGGATTTACACTCGTCCATAAACTTACCAACCTCCACTATATCGTCGCGGTTGCGCGTTAAGTTGGCAGCCATAAACTCAGCCGGATAATGTGCTTTAAGGTAGGCAGTTTGATATGCAATCCACGAATAACACGTGGCATGCGATTTATTAAATGCGTATTTTGCAAACTCAGCCCAATCGGACCAAATCTGTTCTAATTTTTGCTTAGGACCAAAGCCGTTTTTTTCGCAACCAGCCATAAATTTAACACGCAAGTCCTGCATTTTATCCACCAGCTTTTTACCCATAGCCTTGCGTAACTCGTCGCTCTGACCACGCGTAAAGCCAGCCAAATCCCTACTCAGAAGCATGACCTGTTCTTGATACACAGTAATGCCGTAGGTATCTTTCAAACGCTTCTCCATAATTGGAAATGGATATTCAATCTTTTCGCGACCATGCTTGCGGTTTACAAACTGCGGAATATACTGCATGGGTCCTGGGCGATACAAGGCATTCATGGCAATAAGATCTTCGAACTGAGTAGGCTGAAGCGCTTGTAAGTGTTTTTGCATACCCGCCGATTCAAACTGAAATGTACCAACCGTGGCACCTTTGCTAAATACTTCGTAGGTAAGCTGATCGTCGATAGGTATGGTATCAATATCTAATTCTATGCCTTTTGATTTGCGAATATTTGAAAGTGCTTCTTTAATAATCGACAAAGTTTTAAGACCCAAAAAGTCCATTTTTATCAAGCCAATCTCCTCAATTACAGAACCTTCGTATTGAGTTACTAATATATTGGTATTTGTTTCTTTGTCTACAGCGGTACTGAGGGGTACTAAATTGGTTAAATCGTCGGCACCAATAATTACACCGCAAGCATGCACACCTGTTTGGCGCACTGTACCTTCGAGCATTTCGGCATATTTCAGGGTGTTCGACAAATTTATATCCGTTGAATTGCGCGCTTGTTGCAATTCAGGCACATATTTCAAACAATTGGCAATGTTCACTTTTGGCGCTTTCCCATCGGCACCTTCGGGGAACTTATCGGGTATCAATTTTGTCAACCTATCGGCTTCCGAAAGCGGTAAACGCTGCACACGTGCCACATCTTTGATGGACGATTTTGTGGCCATTGTACCATAAGTAACAATCTGAGCCACACGTTCTTTTCCGTACTTATCAGTCACCCAACGAAGCACTTGCCCACGTCCGTCATCATCAAAATCAATATCAATATCGGGCATCGAAATACGATCCGGATTCAGAAAACGCTCAAACAGCAAATCGTATTTTAGCGGATCAATATCGGTTATGCGCAAACAATAAGCCACTACCGAACCTGCCGCCGAACCACGACCAGGCCCAACTGATACACCCATGGCACGCGCATTAGCAATAAAATCCTGCACAATAAGAAAATAACCCGGAAAACCCATGGTTTTCATTACATGCAACTCAAAATCAATACGTTCCTTCTGTTCGTCGGTCAATACTTCGCCATAGCGCTTGGCAGCACCTTCGAAAGCTAATTTTCCCAAGTAATCCGCTTCGAGTTTTACGCGTATCACTTTTTCATATCCACCAAGTCTATCAAAACCATCCAAAAACTCTTCGCGCAGTTTGGCCTCATCGAACTGTAGTCTATATTGCTCTTCAGTTGCAAAATCGGTTGGGATAGGAAACACGGGCATCATAGGACCCGAATCGATATCGTAAAACTCCACTTTATTGGCTATCTCTACCGAATTTTCGAGCGCTTCGGGCACATCTGCAAAAATCTGAAGCATTTGTTCCGGCGTTTTCAACCATTCCTGCTTGGTATAGCGCATGCGCGACGGGTCGTCCAAATCTTTTCCCGTGCTCAAGCAAATCAAACGTTCGTGTGCTTCGCCATGTTCCTCTTCAACAAAATGCACATCGTTAGTAGCCAGCAACTTGGTGTTTGTTTTGCGGGCAAGTTTTATCAATTCATGGTTCTGACGTTGTTGTTTCTCAAAACATTCGTAATCGGCATTGGGTTTGTCGGTTTTATGTCGCTGTAGTTCAATGTAAAAATCGTCGCCAAACACTTGTTTGTACCACAAAACCGCCTCTTCGGCAGCATCCATATTGCCGGTTTCCACTTTTTTGTGAATCTCGCCACCCAAGCAAGCCGACGAAGCAATAAGTCCTTCGCTGTACTGCATAAGCAAATCGTGGTCGATACGCGGACGGTAATAAAAACCATCCACCCAACCATGCGACACCAACTTACACAAATTACGGTATCCCGTTTTGTTTTTGGCCAATAACACCAAGTGGTAACCGCTACGATCTTCTTGCGAGTCCTTCTTTTTATGGTCTCTGCGTGCCACATAAGCCTCACAACCAAGTATTGGCTTAAAAAAATGCGATTTTATGTCGGCTATCTCACGTTCAATTTCAGCTTTACGTTCATCAGTAATTCCATCGGTAGCAAGTTCTTTTTCTAACGATTTTATCTGGTCCTTTAATTTCGAATTTTTCTTTTTGGTATAATTAAAAAACTCTTTTACACCAAACATATTACCGTGGTCGGTAAGTGCTATGGAATGCATCCCCGATTTGGAAGCTTTATCAACCAAACCCGAAATACTCGACATACCATCGAGAATAGAAAAATAAGAGTGAACATGTAAATGAACAAAAGTATCCATAAGTGATAAGCTGACAATCAACTATTTAAACAATAATACAAAAAATATTTTAGAGTTGATAAAGATATACAGTTTTTTTGGAAGCACACCAACTTAGGCTAAGAAGTTATCAACAATAACAACGAAGACCTGATACTAGGACTTGATTAGGATTAGTAGCCAATATCTGGGAAACGTAACTGTACTCTAAAAAAGTAGAATACCGCAAGACCTTCTACTGATTATTCAAAATATCCTCCGGGCAGAATGTGTTCGG
>CAIWIS010000315.1 GCA_903912795.1 uncultured Bacteroidales bacterium | reverse complement strand
GACTCAATGTCAGATGGGTTAATATTTGACAAGGGACTCATGGAAGTAGCTGAAGCTACAGAAGCCGATGCAACCTCATTTGTATTGACATCAACCTGAATACCATCTATCACATACAAAGGAGAAGTTCCTCCGTAAATGGAGTTAGCCCCTCTGATTTTAACATCGATATTTGATCCAGGCTCCCCCGATTGACTTGATATTTGCACGCCGGCCATTTTCCCCTGCATCGATTCAATAAAATTACTCGATTTGGTTTTCAAGATATCATCCGATTTTAATGAAGCAACCGAACCTGTCATGTCACTTTTTTTCATTGTACCATAACCAACAACTACTACCTCATCGAGCACTTTATTATCCTGATTCAATGTAATATTTAACGTTTTTTTGCCACCAATTGCTATTTGGCGTGAACCGTATCCCACATACGAAACTTCCAATACACCATCAGAAGGAGCAGCAATTTCAAATTTTCCATCGAAATCGGTGATTGTACCTGAATTTGTACCACTAACTTTAATAGTTGCTCCAATAACTGGCAAGTTTGTATCGTCCACAATTAAACCAGATAATTTCACTACAGATATACGTTTTTTTCCATTACTTGGCTCGTCTGCTTTTTTTATTACAATGCTTTTATTAATTATATCTGCCTGTAATCCCTTCTTGTTTAACACATTATTCATTACCTCTAATACCGGTTTGTTCTCAACCATCAATGTGATATCGTTTTTTTCATCAATCAAAATATTGCGGTAAACTATTGCAATCTTAGTTTTTTCTTCTATTTGCTTTAAAAACTGTTTTAGGGTAATATTTCGAACATTCATCGAAATTGATTGATTAACATCTTGCGAATATACTACCTGAAACGAAAGCGCAATAAATGTAGCTAATACACATATTTTTAGAACCTTCGCCCTAAAATAAATTAAATTGTGATTTGAATTCATGTTTTATTAATTATTATTTTTTAATGGGAGAATTGTAATTGTATTACCATTTCGAATATAATTGAGATTGTATTGAGTTTTCAGAATGTCTAGTACTGATTCTATTCCTTCGCTGCGAAACGAACCCGTAATGAGGTCATTCTCAATTTGTGGATATTTAATCACAATGGTAATATCATACCAATCTTCCAGACGGCTCATTACATCTGAAAAGCGTTCGGTGTCAAATTTTAAGACATTGTCTTTCCAAGCAGTCTCTAATTCGTTAGTGGTGTGAATAATTTTAATTTGATTTGATTTTCTGTCGAAAATAGCTTTTTCTTTGGGTTTTAAAAAATAATCTTGTGATAGTTGCGCACCAGAAATCTTAACACTCCCTTCCACCAGCGAAGTTTCAATAATATCGCTATTTTCCAATGCCTTAACATTGAAAGAAGTTCCTAAAACCTCAATTTTATAATTACTGAATGTAATTGCAAAGGGTCGGGCTGTATTTTTACTAACTTTAAAAAATGCTTCTCCGTTTAGTTTGACTTCACGCAGTTCTTTATTGCCAATAACATATTCAAGTTTTGAGTTTGAATTCACCCACACTTTCGATGCATCCGGCAAAATCAATACTGCTTTATTGCCACGTGCAACATTTACCACAAAATTTTTGCTTTCGGTTTGTTGTAAAGTCAAAACAGCCAAAAGTCCAGCAATAACAAAAATCGGAATGACTATTGCTGCATAGTAGATCAGTTTTTTAGGGAATAAACTTTTCTGATCATACTCCACATAGAAATTGAGCTTAGAGCGAATAGCTTCCTTGTCTTTTTCGGCCATTACTTCCGAATTCATATCTTCATTCCATTCTTCGGAAAGCAGGTTTTTTAGTTCCGGCAATTCCGATTGATTCAGTTCATGGCGCATTTCCAAAAACTCTTCTTTGCGGATTGTTCCGTATAGAAATTTCCTATATAATATTTTAATGTAGTTTTCCATTGTCTGCTTTGTTGATTGTTACACGTTAACTGTTGGCTTTAGTACCATTCTGTTTTTTATGCTATAAAACATATATCGAAAAGTATCAAAAACACTAAATCGTATTTTGCAAGTTCCGTTCGTAGGGTTTTAGTTGCCGAACTTAGCTGATTTTTAACTGTTTGTTCTGATATTTTCAACTGGTTGGCAATTTCTTCAATGCTTTTTCCATTTTCGCGACTCATTTCAAAAATCTCTAATTGTCGATCTGGCAGGAGATTTTTACAGATTTTGAGTGCTTTGAGAAAATCATCATAATAAATTTTCTTGTCAATGGCATTGTCGCTCAAATCAGCATTTTCTGCAAACTCAATATAATCTTCGAACTCAACCTTATTTATCTGAGCCCTAAATATATCTATCATTTTATTGTGTGAAATGGTAAATAACATAGCCTGCAACGAACCGTCCAACGAAAGGCTTTCGCGCATGG
>CAIWIS010000314.1 GCA_903912795.1 uncultured Bacteroidales bacterium | reverse complement strand
TTCACCATTCCGGCCAATCAAAACTACGAATGGAGTTTCACGCTGATACCTATTAATAATATCACGCAAACAAATTTATATTTGCCATTTAAATTTGAGGAATAAAAAAATAAAAAAAGGGAGCTCAGCTCCCTTTTTTTAAGCGTCGGCTTCATCCTCTTCTTCAATTTCCTTATGAGAGTATGCCGGATTGTTGGCTTTGCGGTAATGTAGCGGCGATAAGCCAAATAGCTCTTTGAAACATTTGCTGAAATAGCGTGGCGTGCTAAATCCTAACCTGTACGTAATATCCGAAATGTTCAATTCAGTTTCGTTGGTAAGCATGCTGGCTGCCGTTTTCAGTCTTATGTTCAAAATAAAATCGTTGGGCGTCATTCCCGTAATCCCTTTAATTTTTAGGTAAAGTTTACTTCTGCCGAGCGCCATTTCGCTTGCAAAAATCGACACATCAAATTCGGAATCGTCGATGTATTTGGTTACAATTTGTGTCGCCTTATTGAGCAGTTCCTGATCCATTTTGTTCGTAGCCAGCGATACTTGTACATTGTCGGTTTGCTTCGAGAATTTTTCCTGCATGCGTTTTCGACTCAGCACCAGATTGTTACACCGGCTTATCAATGCTTTCACATTAAATGGTTTGGTAATATAATCATCGGCACCCAGCATCAGACTTTCCAAATTTTGCTCTTCCGACGAATCGGCCGTGAGCAGCACCACCGGAATATGCGAAGTTTCAAAATTCGTTTTTAGTTTGGCACACAACTCTTTCCCCGACATATTGGGCATCATTACATCGCTCAGCACAATATCCGGCTGTAGTTCTTTTACTTTTTCGAGCGCATTGACCCCATCAACAGCTGTTTCTACCTTATAAATCGACGAGAAGATGTCTTTCAGAAAATGAAGCATTTCCTCGTTATCTTCAACAATTAGAATGGTTGAAACAGGCTTTTCGGAAGAATTAATTTCAGCTGCCATCGTTTCCATGAAAAACTTATCAGGCATTTCAGTTTCAATAATATTATTTACATCCATTTCTTTTGACGGTGTCTTTTCTTCGGCACTAAAATGGTCGTTTCCGTACAAAATCATGACGCTGAATGTAGTACCGCCATCCTTGTTTTTGGTAGCTTTTATGGTGCCATGATGTAATTCTACAATCCCTTTCGAAAGCGCCAGACCAACACCTGTACTAAATGTGTTCGAGGCAACTCCCTCCTGATTTTTTGATTGGTAGAACCGTTCAAAAATCCGTTCCAAATCCTCTTCGGGTATTCCCACACCTGAATCGATAATACTTATTTGTACGCCATCCGATTTCCGTTCCACTTTTACCTGAATGTGGCTATTATCTCCGGAGTATTTGAAAGCGTTGGTAATAAGGTTGTAAAATACCTTTTGTAGCTGAACTGCATCAAACCAAACCATAATGTTTTTTTCGACCGACGAAAAATTAAAATCAATCTTTCGGGTAAATGCCATTTCGTTAAATGCCAAATAAATATTTCGGGTAAAACCTACAATATCCTGATTCGTAACTTTCAGCGCAAGCAAATCACGCTCTTGTTTTCTAAAGTCGAGCAATTCAGTAATTAAGTTTCGAAGGTGTGATGCATTTTTGTAAATTTTCACAATTTTATTATGAATCACAGGCGTGATATTTTCCATTTGAGCCATGGATTCAATTTGCCCGATAATAAGTGTAAGCGGTGTTCGAAATTCGTGCGAGATATTGGTAAAAAACTGTAATTTTGTTTGATTAAGTTCTTTAATACGGTCATTTTCGCGTATTTCGTATTCCAACGATGTACTAAGAAGGATTTTTGATTTATTGAAAGTAATAATTTTACGTAATGCAAATGCAAAAATCAGAGCATAAAGTAAATAGGCATAAATTGACGCATAAAACGGAGGCAATACACTTATTTTTAGTTGAATTTCTTTGAGCGTTGCTGTTGGATTGTTTTTTTGAAGTTCGCGAACATGGAGTATGTATGAGCCGGGACTAAGGTTGGTATATTTTATAGATTGTTCACTCGTTTGTATCCATTTATCTGTTAATCCTTCCAATTTATATTCGTATACTATTTTATTGGCTTTAATATAATTGGAAGCGGCAAATTTTATAGTAAAATAATTTTGATTGTTTGTAAGCTCAATTTCTTGCTGATATGGCAATGTAAATTCCAACACATTGTTGCTGTTTGTTGGCGTAATAAGCTCATCATTAATATATAATTCCGAAAAAAACAAATTATAATCTTTTGGTATAGGAGCAATTTGATTTTCGAAAAACGAAGCCATCCCATTAATTCCCCCTACAAATACTTCTCCGTTACTGGTGGAGCAAATACCACAGCCTAAATTTATCATATCCAAAGGCAATCCTTTGCTTTTGTCCAGAAAAATGGATTTATTCGTTTCGGGGTCAAATAAATTAACCCCTTTGTTGGTGAGTAAAACTAAATAACCATAGGTCGTTTCGGTAATATCATAAATAAAGTCCGACATTAAACCGTTTTCGGCCGACGAGTAGCGAATAAACGAATCGTTCTCTGGTTTATATTGATAAAGCCCCGAGCCTACAGTTGAAAACAACAATCTTCCACGTCTATCTTCGTAAATACGAGTTATGGTATGCCTTCCTATCGATCCGGGTTTATCAAACAAGTGCGAATAGATTTTTAAATTCCCCTTTAAGTTGTCGTATTTTTTCAGTCCGCCATCGGTGGCAGCTAGCCAGAGGTTTTGTTTTGAGTCGAGCCATAAAGTTGTATTTTGAAATCCAATATCATTTCGGATTTTATCGCTCTCAAAAAACGGACTCACGGTTTCAGTATTTATATCAAGTTGCACTATACCTTTTTGCGTCAGAATAAGCAATTTATCTTTGTACTGTTGTATGCTTTCCACCACATTATTCGGCATGTTTTTATCCGTTAGGGTCGAAATTGTTTTAAATTTATTCGTTCGAATATCGTAAATGCTCAAACCGCCAAGATGCGTACCGATATACAGTTTTTCGTTACTTGAGTTATAATGAATCGATTTTAGGTTGTTGTGTGCTATCGAATTAGCAGTACCGGCTTTAAAAACCCGAAATGTTTTCGTTTTTCGGTTATAAAAATTCAATCCTCCACCTTCGGTACAAATCCACAAGTTGCCTGATTTGTCTTCGGTCATTTTACCCACTATGGGGAAGCTAATATTATTGTTATTTGGGTTTGGATAATAATAGGTATAAATATTGGCCTCGGGATTATAATAATTTATACCCCCATAATACGTTCCTATCCAGAGCGTTCCCTGTTTGTCTTTAAAAAGTGAATAAATAGAAGTGTGCGAAAGGTCGGTTGGTTTATTGCCGTAATTTTTGTAATTAAAAATCAAACCACTTTCGGGAATAATTTTATCGAGTCCCATAAAGGTGGCAATCCATATTTGTCCAAAGTTATCTTCGCTAAAATCGCGAATAATATTACTCGATAATGATGACGGTTTATTTGATGCCGTAAAATAATCAATCAATCCATTTCGGTTGATTTTAAACACACCCTTGTCGGTAGTTCCAACCCAGATATTTTTTTTGGAATCCTCAAAAATAGCCGATATATTATTATTTGGAATAATGATATTGAAAATTTTATTATTGTCGAGCATTACCAAACCCTGTTCAGTGCCAATATACAATTTGCCGTTGCTCGATTCAAAAAGGTTTTTTACAACATAATTACGCTTTAATGTATAGTATTTGGTTGCTGTTTTGCTTATATAGTCGCATTGAAATATTGTATTATCAACAGCATACCATAAATTTTGTTCGCCTTGCGACACAGCTTGGCATTTGTTATTTATAAGCGAAAAATGATCAGTTTTCTTATTGTAAGCTACCAAATGCTTATACCCCGACAGGAGGTAGAGTGTTCCATTATCATCGCCGCAAATTTTGTTTATAACATTACTTGGCAAGCCATTTTTATCGGTTTCGGTGGCCTGAAAAAGTTTAATATTTTGACCATCGTATCTGTTTAGTCCTTCGCGTGTACCAAACCACATATATCCCAATTCGTCCTGATAGATAGACAATACTGATATTTGTGATAAGCCATTATTTGCTCCAATGTGCTCAAAATTAATTTCCTGAGCACTTAATTGTATACTCCAAAAAACTATAATCAAAAAAGTTAGTATTGTTTTCATTTTATCACGTATTAGTATGTACAAAAATAGGTTTTTTTTATCAATTTAGTGTATCATATCATCCGTAATATGGCCA
>CAIWIS010000313.1 GCA_903912795.1 uncultured Bacteroidales bacterium | reverse complement strand
CAATCAATAAAATCAAAGGAAGTATGGGCAAAATACCATAAATAAGGGGTGCTTTTATTGTCAACTCTTTATTTTCTACAATTTCAGTCGTATGGTTATCTTTTTTATCGTAATACCTATTCACAAAAAAGTAAACTGTTGCCATAAATATAGTTAATGGAATGGCTAAAGGAAGTTGATTTTCGATAAAATACTGCACGTTCGACTTGCCAATTAATTCAGATGCACGAGCTGTGTTGGCCGAAGCTGGTCCCATATCAAATACAGTACAAGCTGTTATAACCGAAACAGCAGAAGTTTTACTCACGCCCAAACTTACCAATACAGGAAAAATGGATGCAACTAATAATAGTCCTAATCCTGTAGCCGAAGGTGTAGTAATAAATAAAAGTTGACCAATAGGAATAACCAAAGAAGTTGCTAAATAAGGAGATTTCTTAAAAACTGAAAGTGGTTTCATGGCCAGATAAACAAGTGTTTCGCTTGCACCAATTTTTTTCATATAAGCCACATATCCGCCAATAGACATAATCATAAGTCCTACATCTGCCCCTTTGGTACTTAGCGATTCTTTGATTAGTTCAAAAATGTCGAAAAATTTCAATCCGGTAGGTTCTTTTAATCCGGGCAATGCAAATCCCAATATCAAAGCTATAGCCATCATTAACAAACCGCTAAAAAGCAGTACCGCCTGCGCATTGAATTTTTTAACTAGCAAAAATGCTACTAAAGCAATAAATATCAAGCTAATAATAGTTCCTGCAACTGCCATTTTTTGGTGATTTAAGATTGAATAATAAGGCGAATCCCTTAAATTGTTGAAATAATCTTTGATTTGTGACTTTTGAACGCAACAAAGTAACCGGATTTATCACTATATTTGCCATACCAATTATAATTATTATAACATACCAATTATGGAAACTATACTTAACCGAATTTCGAAGCTATTTGTTGAAAAAAAATTGAAACAAAAGTCTAAAAAAGATACACAAGGGCTTTATCAGCAGATTTTTAATTTGTTTAAAGAATCTATTCTAAACAATGATTTACCCGAAGGAAGTATTTTACCTTCAACACGAGCAGTAGCAGCTGAATTGAATGTTTCGCGGAGCACAATTATTAAAGCCTATGAACTATTAATATTTGAAGGTTATATAGAATCGATGGTAGGTTCAGGACATAAAGTGAAAGGTATAATTGCAGATACCTATATTTCGAAACCATTAAATATCGACAGTTGTTGTTACCCTGATTTGTCAGATACAGGCAAATCATTCCAAAAAACGGTTATTATAATGAATAGTACCGACGATGTGAGTATCGCTTTTAGACCAGGTTTACCTCCATTAGATGTTTTTCCTGTAAATCAGTGGAAAAACCTTACTAACCTGTATTGGCGAAATATCAAATCATCGGCTTTGTCGTATTCGGCTTCTTCGGGAACTGAACAGCTAAAGAAATCCTTGGCAAATTACCTCAATTTTAGTAGAAATTTAAAGTGCGATCCACGTCAGATTATTATTGTTTCGGGGTCACTCCAATCATTATATTTGATTGGAAATGTTTTGTTAAATCCAGGTGATGGAGTCGTTATGGAAAACCAGACATTTCCAAATGTTCACTCCATATTCAGAGGTTTAAGAGCAAATATTCAACCTGTTTCTATTGATGAGCATGGAATAAAAGTGCATGAAATTTCAAAATTTGGTTGTTCTAATGCCAAATTAATACACACTGTTCCCTCATGTCATTATCCAACAGGTATAAAAATGAGTTTTAACCGCAGGCTTGAGTTACTCAAATGGGCAAATGAAAATAAGTCAATAATTATTGAAAATGATTACGAACACGAAGTGAATAACTACAAAAATTTTATACCTTCCTTATTTAGTTTAGATACCGAACAACGAACCGTTTTTTTAGGAACATTTAATCGACTATTGCATCCTTCAATTCGTGTTGGGTATATGGTTGTTCCTTTTTATTTGCTTAACCCTATTGAGGCATTATTAAAACATTCGCATCGCTTTGTTCCTTCGTCTATTCAAGTAGTACTAAGCCAGTTTATCGAAAAAAACTATTTGTACAACCATGTCAAAAATGTAATAGAAATTGCCGAAGAACGAAAGAAAATTTTTTATGAAACTTTTAAAGACTGCTTTGGCAATTCATTAACACTTAATCCATGCCCCACACGTAGCCTTCATACCTTAGCCGAACTGCCAGCGGGTTTGAAAGACACTGAACTGACTGCAATTTTTGCAAAAAACAATATTATTACACACGCGTACAGCAAATGTTTTGTAGAT
>CAIWIS010000312.1 GCA_903912795.1 uncultured Bacteroidales bacterium | reverse complement strand
TGCTGACTTTGTGGCACACCACCAAAAACAACTGTGTGACGCAAATTCATAAATCGTCCGTAAGCGGCAAAACTTTCGCCAATTTGGATGGCTAGTTCACGTGTTGGAGTTACAATAAGCGTTTTAATTTTACGAGGTGAACGGTCGCTTCCTTTGTTTTCGTGCAGAAGTTGTAGAATAGGTATGGCAAAAGCTGCCGTTTTACCGGTTCCAGTTTGCGCACATCCTAATAAATCGGTGCCTTTAAGTACAATGGGGATAGAAATTTCCTGAATAGGTGTTGGTTGGGTATAACCTTCGTGTTTTAGAGCATTTAAGATCGGCTCTATAAGATCTAATTGATCAAATGTCATAAAATAATTAGCGAATTCTGTCCTCTAAAACCGTAAAAAAAATTCAAACGCACGGAACAGAATTCGCTACAAAGGTACTCAAATAAAACGGAGAATCAAAGTTTTACTCCAAATGCCAAATCACCCGCATCGCCAATTCCTGGAATAATGTACGAATGGTCGTTCAGTTCAGGGTCTATAGCCGCAGTCCAAAGTGTGATTCCTGAACCTGCAAAAGTTTTTTTGAGGTATTTCACAGCTGTTTTACTGGCAATAACGGTGGCAATATGAACATTTGCAGGTTTTCCTTTAGTAAGTAAAGCACCATACGTTAGTTCCATTGAACCTCCGGTGGCCAACATGGGGTCAATTATAATCAGCGTTTTATCTGTCAGGTCGGGCGAAGCAATGTATTCGATATGAATATCAAATTTCAACGCATCTTTGTATTTGCGATAAGCTGAAACAAAAGCATTTTCGGCGTAATCGAAATAGCTTAAAAAGCCTTGATGTAAAGGCAGTCCTGCACGAAGAATGGTTGAAAGAACTACCTTTTCGTCGATTACATTCGTTGGTGCAATGCCAAGCGGAGTCTGCACATCTTCACTCACATAATGCATTTTTTTGCTTATTTCATAAGCCATAATTTCACCTATACGTTCGATATTTCGTCGAAAACGCATTGCGTCTTTCTGGATTTCAACCGAGCGAATTTCTTTGATGTAATGATTGAGAATGGAATTATTTTCCGATAAATTTACTACTTGCATTTTGTTTCACGTTATTTGCACTTCGTGCGTTAGTTGCTTCGCGTTATAAGGGCTTCGCCGTTAGTTGCTTCGCGTTATTAGTACTTCGTACGTTATTAATAGTTATTTAATTGTCCTACGACTTTTGATATTAGACTTTTGACTTTGATAGAATTTTTGTTCCTCCGTCCGTATGAATCAAATCTGCACGTGTAATAATCACTTGTTTTACACCGGCATTTATGGCTTCGAATGCATTTTCCAACTTTGGAATCATACCTCCACTGATTATTCCATCAGCTACATATTTTTCAAACAAATCAGGAGTAATTTCCGAAATGACACTTTCATCGTCATTTTCGCTCATCAACACGCCTTTTTTCTCGAAACAATACATTAATGTTACATCAAAATGTTTTGCCAAGGCTTTTGCTGCTTCACCCGCAATGGTATCGGCATTGGTATTGAGCATATTACCATTCATATCGTGTGTAAGCGGAGCCAATATAGGAACAACACCTTTGGCAATTAAATCCGCCAAAATTCCGGCATTTACTTCTTTTACATCGCCCACAAAACCATAATCCACATCTTTCACTGGACGCTTTTCGGAACGCATATAGTTTAAATCAGCACCAGTAAGTCCAAGTGCATTTACACCAATAGCCTGTAAACCAGCTACAATTTGTTTGTTTACCAAGCCTCCGTACACCATGGTTACCACTTTTAGCGTTTCTTCGTCGGTAATTCGGCGACCGTTTACCATGGTACTTTCAATGCCGAGTTTGGCAGCAATGGCTGT
>CAIWIS010000311.1 GCA_903912795.1 uncultured Bacteroidales bacterium | reverse complement strand
TGAGATATTTAACAACCAGTCTCGAAGAGTTCCGAAAGACTGGATGCTCTTAATATTAGTGGTATTTGTTAATAATAGTATCATCTACAATTCGCAGTTGCAAATTGTGTCTCAAATATAGCTTATATTAAATCAAAGAAGTAGTTAAAAAACACTGAGAACAATTACGAAAAAAACGTCGAAATCGTTTACAAAAATATAAAGCTATAAAATACGTATCATGAATATCCGCACTAAATAGCTTTATAAATTACTATCCATTAATTATTACTTAACAATAAACCTTTTACATAAAACAGCATCTTTGGTCGTTAAAGTTACAATATAAATGCCCCTTTTAAAAACATCAGATACTGAAATATTTAAGGATTTTATCCCATTTAGATCTTTAGAATAAACCAACTGCCCATTAACGTTAAATACACTTACTTTTTGTGCATCCTTTTTATTGATGTCAATCTTTAATATACCGTCTGCTGAAATTTGGTTTGGATAAACATTAAATTCAGTTTCTTCAACATTTGAGTTCAAATCATTTGAATACATTTTTGCACTCTTAGCACTAGCTGCTGTAACTGTCAATGTTCTTGACACTGATGGTGCAGCAAAATAGTAGTACGGATTGCCTGATTGAGAAGCTGTTATAATGGTTGAACCAACTCCATTAATTTGAACATAACATGGTCCTGTAATTATTGCAACAGCAGGATTAGAACTTGTATAAGTTACCGGTAAACCAGAACTAGCTCTGGCTAAAAGTGTAAAATTTGAACCAGGATAAGTTCTTGTAGACAAAGCATTAAACTCAATAGTTTGGGCGTTTCTACCGCTTTGAACTTGCACAAATTCCACATCGTCTATTAGCATATATCTATACGCAGGCGAGTCAGAATAAAAATCAATTGTACAGCGATTGTTTTTTACAATAATATTGTTCAGAGTTATTTGTGACCAAGTACTGGATGCAGGTATATTTACAGAATAGAATGAGTCACCACAATTGTAGGCATTCATGTGTGCCACATATTGTCCACCAGTCGATATAACCCATGCTTTCATCGTGTATGTTCCATTTGGAATATTTTCAATATTTTGGAGAGTTCTTACAGTATAGGGTGTTGAACCTGTGTGATGTAATCTGCCTCCGGTACGACCGCTCGTTGCATCAACATACGAATTTTCGATGTCACCTTCTTCTATCCAAGAAACAGGATATTGAAGATCTGCTTGATTTGGAGCTACATTGTATTCATATCCCGCATTGCCAACCCAATTGTAACCATTCATATTTTTGGCATAATACCTGAAATATTCAAATTTGGAAGAACCGGGCAATTTAGTGTTATCCGTACCACCGGTTCCGCCCAATGCCGTAAGCCACATATTTTGAGCAGCATAATATTTTGGATTTGAAAAAGTTTTAAACAGAGTTCCATTGACATACCATTTAATGTATGTAGGAGTCCATTCATATGCATTTGTAACATATTGTGTAGAAGTATTTGGAAAAGTATATGTTCCTCCTACTGCTGTAACATGGGTGCCTATATAATAATGAACAGCGCCTATTGATTGGGTGGGCGCTTCTGATTCTATTTCATATCCATCAATTTCCAAAACATTATTATATTTAGGACTGGTTGATCCGTTACCATTACCACCCATCATCCAGAATGCAGTGTGCAGACCAGGAGTATCACCAAAGGTTTTTGAACACACTTCGTAATAACCATATCCAAAAGTGTGTTTAGAAATAACTCCACCACTGGTATAGTTTGTTGTTCCTATAGGTTCGTGTTTAAAATCAATATACAATTTTCCATCCACTACACGTACATTATTAGCCAAATTTTTTGCATCAAAACGGGAGTCAGTTCTGTAACTCCAATTATTAGAGTTTACTGCTGTGCTATCAAATTCATCGGAATAAATGGGGAAATAACCATCCGGAACGTAAGGAGATCTTTGGGCCATTGTACTTGAAAAGTAAATGCTTAAAAAGCAATTCAATAATAGAAATAATAGTTTCTTGTTCATTTTACATTAGATTTAAAAAAGGTTATTATTTTGAGAGTACATTTCAGCTTGTTAGTATATCGACAGAACTCTATACTCGGCCTGTATTATATTCTTATCTGCAGAACGTTGTTCCATTTTATAAAACAAAAATAGATTGTAACTTTTTTAAAAAAAAGTCAAAGTCAAAATAATTCGTTGTAATCGTTTACGAAACAGCAAAAATCGTCGTAATCGTTTACAAAGAATGCACAAAAAAAACAGAATGATAACCGTTTAGAAATTCCTGTTTCCAACGGTTATCATTTGCTAAAATATTTTCTAATACAGAAAGGATTTATTACCATTCTGGATTCTGTATCAATCCATAGTATTTTCCAACCTCCTGCGATGGAAATGGGTTCATATACCAACTGTTTTTCCAAACCCGAGTGTTGAGCAAAACCTTCTCGTAAGTTATTTTATATGGCCATGCATCCGTAGTAGTATGATACCATTTTTTAATAACTGGCTTGTATATATTTACCGGAATTTTCCGTTCCGACTGTAGTGTGCGACGTAAATCGAACCAGCGCTGATCTTCGTAGAAAAGCTCTATGCTGCGTTCGTGAGCTATCGTTTCGCGCATTTCAGCTTGAGCGACACCAGTTTTCACGTTTGGCATGCCAGAGCGTACCCGTATTCGGTTCAAATCGTCGTAAACCTGCTGCTGTGGGCCACTATACTCGTTCAGTGCTTCGGCTCTAATCAAGTAAAGCTCTGCCAAACGCATGTAAATATTGATGGGTGTCATAGTCGACTCCTTAAACTCATAACCTCGTGTAAATTTACGTACATAATGCAGTACTTCAACACGTGTTTTTTTTCTGGATTGGCTTCCACTATAACTCGTAAAGGGATAATCGGGATTATCTATTCCATCGGCCCACCCATCAGCCATATCAATAAAGGGTTCGACACCATAATCTTTCACTCCATTATAGGCTATTGAGGCATAGAAACGAGGGTCAAGTCCCTCGTATGGCTTACGGGCAACAGCTGCTACCAATTTACCACCCGCACTTGCTGTTGTTCCGCTTGGAATAGGTGGTATATTGAAAGACTGAATGGAATCCCACAAT
>CAIWIS010000310.1 GCA_903912795.1 uncultured Bacteroidales bacterium | reverse complement strand
TTATTCGAAATAATTAATTATATCATTTAATATTATTTACTACTTAACACCAAATAAGTGCCGTTAATTAACCAATAAATTAACGGCACATATTGTTTTTAAGCAATTTAGCAAAATAGCAAATCGACACAAATGGCTTTGTTGTAATGAATGCATTTTAAAAATTCATATCAGCATATTCGTAATTTTGGAGTATCTTTGCAAAAACAAATTTCAATCAACACATCATGCAATTTTCCGATTTAAATATAAATTCATCTTTACTTAACGCGCTGAACGACTTAAAGATAACCACACCAACTACCATTCAAGAAAAAGCATTTCCGGTTATCATGTCGGGGCGCGATGTGGTGGGAATTGCACAAACGGGAACCGGGAAAACCATAGCTTATTTACTCCCCATACTTCGCCAATGGAAGTTTTCGAAAGAAAAATCGCCTACGGTTTTAATTGTAGTACCCACGCGCGAGTTGGTTTTGCAAGTTGTCGACGACATTGAAAAACTCACCAACTACATGAATATCAGAGTTGCTGGTGTATTTGGCGGTATAAACATGATACAACAAACGCCACATATTATTGCCGGAATTGATATTTTGGTAGCTACTCCTGGTCGGTTACTCGACTTTGCGTTGAACGGAACTCTGAAACTCCGATTAATAAAAAACTTTGTAATTGATGAAGTGGACGAAATGTTGAATCTGGGATTCCGTCCGCAATTAATACGAGTTATTGATTTGTTGCCAACCAAACGTCAAAACTTAATGTTTTCGGCTACTATAACCGACGAGTTAAAGGATTTCATTGCCGACTTTTTTACCGACCCGCTCGAAATTGAGGCAGCACGCACAGGTACACCGCTTGCAAACATAAAACAAGCAGGCATAAAAGTACCCAATTTCAACACAAAAATCAATTTATTGAAATTTTTGCTCGCTACACACACCGAATTGTCAAAAGTATTGGTTTTTGTGTCGACAAAAAAAATGGCCGACGATGTATTTGAACAAGTAGCTCCTGATTTTGAAAACCAAATAGGAATTATTCACTCTAATAAATCGCAAAATTACCGTATTGAAGCATATCGCTCTTTCAATTCCAATAGTTTAAGAGTGCTCATTGCTACCGATTTAGTAGCTCGTGGACTCGATTTCGACGATATAACCCATGTTATAAATTTCGATTTACCCGAAGTACCCGAAAGTTACATTCACCGCATTGGTCGTACCGGACGTGCCGACAAAAAAGGGGTTGCACTTGCATTTATCACCAAAGCCGACTCCGAATTACGTACCAATATCGAAACCCTTATGGCATGCAAAATTGCAACAATGAAAATGCCCGAAGAGGTGGAGATTTCGAAAATTCTGACCGAAGATGAATTGCCCAAAGTAGTGATGAAAAATGCGCTGGTAAAAGTCCCTACCAAAGATGAAGCCGGACCTGCCTTTCACGAAAAAAAGGACAAAAACAAAAAGGTTAACAACAAAATACGACGTGCTGAATCGATGCGTCTGAAATACGGAAAACCGAAATCTCGCGGCCAGAAAAAATAAAATAACAAATTAGCACTGCCATGTCAGCCTTACAAGTATATAGTTCCAAAAACATGGATATTTATTCGGCCGAAACCGAAACCGAACTCCAATTGCCACTTATGGAGGCTGTGAGTGCAGGATTTCCTTCGCCTGCCACCGATTTTATTGATTTAACCATCGACCTCAACCGGCACCTGATAAAACATCCATCGGCTACTTATTACGCACGTGTAAAAGGTGAATCGATGCGCGATGCCGGCATTAACGATGGCGACTTGCTTATTGTTGATAAAAGCATTGACCCTACCGATGGAAAAATTGCAATATGCTATATCGATGGCGAATTTACACTCAAACGCATAAAAATTGACCAAAACGGAATATGGCTTATGCCTGCCAACGACCGCTTTAAACCCATCCGCATTGAACAAGATAACACACTCGTAATATGGGGTATTGTTACTTTTGTGATTAAAGATGTGTGATTTTTTCAGAACAAAGATTCAAGACGACTGACGACAGACGACAGAAAAAATAAACAAACTTTCACTACCAATTTCATGTTTGCTTTAGTTGATTGCAATAATTTTTACGCTTCGTGTGAGCGGGTTTTTAACCCCGCCTTGCGCAATAAGCCCGTGGTTGTACTTTCGAACAACGACGGCTGCGTTATTGCACGTAGCAACGAAGCGAAAGCAGTTGGAGTGCCAATGGGTGCTCCCGCATTTAAATACCGTCAACTATTCGAGACAAATGGCGTTCATGTTTTTTCGTCGAACTTTGCACTGTACGGCGATTTGAGCCATAGAGTTATGACTGTGCTTGCCGACTTTTGTCCTGCCATGGAAATTTACAGCATCGATGAATGCTTTATGGATTTTAGTGGATTCGAATTGCACGATTTAAATCGGATTGGACTCGAAATGAAACAAAAAGTGCTTAAATGGACTGGCATTCCCATAAGTGTGGGCTTTGCTCCTACCAAAGCATTGGCGAAAGCAGCGAATAGAATTGCCAAAAAGTTTCCCGAACGTACCAATGGCGTGTATAGCATTGACACCGACGATAAACGAATAAAAGCACTCAAATGGCTCAAAATTGAAGATGTGTGGGGCATTGGCCGTCAGCAAACCAAACGCCTGCAAGCCATACAAGTATACACAGCATTTCAATTTACCGAAATGTCGGACTACTGGGTGCGCAATAACCTCACGGTGGTTGGGTTACGATTGAAACACGACCTGCAAGGCATCCCAACCTTACAAATGGAAGATGTAAAGGATAAAAAAAACATTGCTACAACACGCACTTTTGATAGCAATTACACCAAACTGGAACAAATAAAAGAGCGAGTTGCCGGATTTGCTGTGGCATGTGCCGCTAAACTGCGAGCGCAGAAATCGTGCTGCAGGAGTATAATGGTGTTTATTCACACCAATGGATTTAGAGAAGATCAGGAACAATACAGCCGCAATATTGTTATAAAATTACCTTTTGCCACTAACTCGAGCATTGAACTTGCAAAATTTGCAATACAAGCACTCGAACGCATTTTTAAAGAAGGCTATGCTTACAAAAAGGCTGGAGTAATTGTTATGGATTTTAGTCCAGAGGAAAATCAGCAACTAAGTATTTTCGAAAACCGAAACCCCAAACACATAAAACTTATGGCAGCCATTGATAAAATAAACCTATCGTATGGTCAACAAAAAATCAGATTAGCCGTGCAAGATACCGGTAGAGTATGGAAAATGAAACAAGAACAACTCTCGCCACGCTACACCACCAATCTGAACGAAATAATCACCGTAAAATCCTAACTCTATACTCATAATTCTATACTCATAACTCTATACTCATAACTCTATACTCATAACTAATCTATGTGTTTCCACTCCAAACAATCAAAAGATGCTCAGGCACTCGAAAAACGCTACCAAGCAAAATTCGATGATGCTTCACTTTTAAAAACAGGCGATTTTAATGGATTTCAGCATCCGAGTATGGCAGTAATTTCCAATATTGAGCCAGCGAAATTTCAATTTTTCCAATGGGGTCTTATACCACATTGGGCCAGCGACGCTAGTAATCAGAAAAACACATTGAATGCCCGCATGGAGACTATAAACGAAAAATCGTCGTTCCGAAACTACACCCAACAACGATGTTTGATTCCGTCCGACGGTTTTTACGAATGGAAATGGCTTGACTCGAAAGGAAAATCGAAACAGAAATACTTGCTACACCTACCCGACGAAGCAATATTCTCGTTAGCAGGTTTATGGAGCTCATGGACCGAACGCTCATCGGGCAAATCGCTATACACATTTAGCATTCTCACTACAGCCGCCAACGAGTTAATGTCCGAAATACACAACACCAAAAAACGAATGCCCGTAATAATCGACCCATCAGCCGAAAACGAATGGTTACGCTCTGGCGAAACAATTATATGCAATCATCTGCTACAAGCCCGCAAAATAAACGAACAAGCCTTTGAACAACTTAGCCTTTTTTAAAAACTTCGTGGTTCAGAGGGTGTGAGGAAGTTTGATATTGTGCAAATGCCGTGCAATCATCAAACGCAAAAAACCCAACTAATTGAAAATTAGTTGGGTTTTTACATTAACATTCTACCGTTGTACCCGAAGCGGGACTTGAACCCGCACAGCCGTGAAGCCAAAGGATTTTAAGTCCTTCGTGTCTACCATTCCACCATCCGGGCAAGATAAACTCTAAAAAATTGAGCGAAAAACGGGACTTCCCGATAATAATCGGGATAAACTTCTCGTCCCGTTACCAAAGTTGTCTTTGTTTTCGATTGAGCGAAAAACGGGACTCGAACCCGCGACCCCGACCTTGGCAAGGTCGTGCTCTACCAACTGAGCTATTTTCGCAATTTGTTTTTGGTATTCAAATAATCCGCTGATTAATTGTGTACTTGCCAAGGTCGATACGAGTCGATTCATTGGGGCAAGGTCGTGCTCTACCAACTGAGCTATTTTCGCAGTTTTTAATTATCAATTATTAATTGTTAATTATCCAAAGCGGGTGCAAAGATAAGTCCATTTTTTGAATTTCCGAAATTTTTTGAATAAAAAATTGCCGCATTTTCAAAATTAACAAAAAAAAAGCAGACCAACAACCAGTTAGCCTGCCTAATTTAAGTCTTCGCTGTATTACACTAGCGCAACAAACAATTCTCCTTCAGCTTCGGCAAAGCTAATTTTGCCTTCACGGGCTAACCAACCTAATGCAAGGTTTAAATCTTTTTCGGTTAATTTAGTGGCTTTTTTAACAGCTTTGACATTTTGCTCGCCTACTGTCAATGCGCTCCATACTAAACCGGCATTGTTTCCAATCTTTTCGTTTAACATAAAAGTTTGAGTTTTTAAGTTGTATACTAAACAATTTCGGCACAAAGATACATAAATATGTTGTATAACACAATTTTATAACATATTATTCAATTATTATTACTAAACACGATCATAATATTAGGCTTAGTGTAATAATAATGTAATTTTAAAAAATTACACATCACAAGATAGGAATATTATTTTTATGTTTAAATAAAGAAATATTTCTCTAATTAGTTTCAGATACTAAATAATTGTAGTATTTTTGTATCGTCTTAACAAGGCTCAAAATTGAGAGAGAATAAATAAACATATAATTCATTTAAAAAAAAACAAAATGGCAAACTTGGATTTAAGCAAGTATGGCATTGTGGGCAATATTGAAATTGTACACAATCCAACTTACGAAGAATTATTTCAGGCAGAAATTGATCCTGCCAACGAAGGATTTGAAAAAGGTGTTTTAACTACATCAGGTGCTGTATCGGTTGATACAGGTAAATTCACTGGACGTTCACCTAAGGATAAATTTTTTGTAAAAGATGCAGTAACCGATGAGCATTTATGGTGGGATGGCGTAATTAATCGCCCTACAACTCCCGAAGTTTTTGAACATTGTAAAAACTTAGTAACAACACAACTTTCGACTGCAAAAAAATTGTATGTAGTTGATACATATTGCGGTACTAACGAAGATACTCGTTTGAAAGTGCGTTTTATTATGGAAGTTGCATGGCAAGCTCACTTTGTTACTAACATGTTTATCCGTCCTTCGCATTATGAATTGGCTAACTACGGCGAACCTGATTTTGTATGTTTGAATGGCTCTAAAACTACCAATCCAAACTGGAAAGAACAAGGCTTAAACTCTGAAGTATTTACCTTGTTTAATATGACTACCAAAATGCAAGTTATTGGTGGCACTTGGTATGGTGGTGAAATGAAAAAAGGTATTTTTGCATTGCAAAACTACTATTTGCCTTTAAGAGGTATGGCTTCGATGCACTGTTCGGCCAATGTTGGTAAAGATGGTGATGTAGCTATTTTCTTCGGACTT
The DNA here is from genome assembly GCA_903912795.1 of uncultured Bacteroidales bacterium. Lineage (GTDB taxonomy): Bacteria > Bacteroidota > Bacteroidia > Bacteroidales > Paludibacteraceae > Paludibacter. The sequence continues at coordinate 2,916 of CAIWIS010000310.1, read as the reverse complement.
TCAGGAACAGGTAAAACTACCCTATCGGCTGACCCAAAACGTTACCTTATTGGCGATGACGAACATGGCTGGGACGATAATGGTGTATTTAACTACGAAGGTGGTTGCTATGCAAAAGTTATCGATTTGGAAATGGATAAAGAACCAGATATCTGGAGAGCTATCCGCCGTGATGCTTTGTTGGAAAACGTAACAGTTGGTGCTGATGGTACTCCTGACTACACTGCTGCTGCTTCGAAAACAGAAAACACCCGTGTTTCATATCCTATTTATCATATCAATAAAATTGTTTCTCCTTCACGTGCCGGACACGCTTCAAAAATTATTTACTTGTCGGCCGATGCATTTGGTGTATTGCCTCCGGTATCAATTTTGGACGAACAATCAGCTCAATATCACTTCTTATCAGGCTTTACTTCAAAATTAGCCGGAACAGAACGTGGTATTACTGAACCAGTTCCATCATTCTCTCCTGCATTTGGTGAGGCTTTCTTAACTTTACACCCAACTATGTATGCAAAAACATTGATTGGAAAAGCTAAAGAACACAACGCTAAAGTTTACTTGGTAAACACAGGTTGGAACGGAACAGGAAAACGTATTTCGTTGAAAAACACACGTGCAATTATCGATGCTATCATCGATGGTTCAATCGAAAATGCTCCTACAGTTCATATCCCAATTTTGAATCTTGTAGCACCAACTGCATTGAACAATGTTGATGGTGGTATTCTTGATCCACGTGATACTTATGCAGATGTTGCAGAATGGGAAACTAAAGCAAAATCGCTTGCTGCTAAATACATCAAAAACTTCGAACAGTATTGTGACAATTGCGAAGCAAAATCTTTGATTCCATCTGGACCACAATTGTAAGAAAGACAAAAGAGTCAAGAACAAAGATTCAAGACTAATAAAAAAAAGAGCTGTTCGATGTACTTCGAACAGCTCTTTTACTTAGTGTTAATCATTTTTCAAAAAAAAGTATTCAAAAATATTGTATCTTTGCAGTTCAAATAAAACACGAATTATTCATTTACAAACTTTACAAGTTAAATGTCTGACGATAAAAAAGTTATATTTTCGATGGTGGGCGTAAGCAAGACCTATCCACCACAAAAAAAAGTATTAAACAATATCTACCTCTCGTTTTTTTACGGAGCAAAAATTGGAATTATTGGTTTAAATGGTTCAGGTAAATCAACTTTACTGAAGATTATTGCCGGAGTTGAAAAAACGTATGATGGCGAGGTGGTATTTTCGCCGGGTTATTCGGTAGGCTATCTCGAACAAGAGCCACAACTCGACCCCGAAAAAACAGTAAAAGAAATTGTACAAGAAGGTGTGCAAGAAGTGGTTGATATGCTTGCCGAATACGAACGCATCAACGAACAATTTGCAGAGCCCGATGCCGATTTCGACACATTAATTGCCCGTCAAGGTGAACTACAGGAGCTACTTGACCATGCTGATGCATGGAATTTAGATAACAAATTGGAGCGTGCCATGGACGCACTTCGTTGCCCCGACGAAGATGCCAAAGTATCGGTTTTATCGGGAGGTGAACGCCGCAGGGTTGCATTATGCCGTTTATTGCTCCGCCAGCCCGATATTTTATTGCTCGATGAGCCAACCAACCACTTGGATGCTGAGTCGGTTGAATGGTTGGAACATTACCTACAGCAATACGCGGGTACAGTAATTGCCATTACGCACGACCGCTATTTCCTTGACAATGTATCCGGCTGGATATTGGAACTTGACCGCGGCGAAGGAATTCCCTGGAAAGGGAATTACACCTCGTGGCTAGAACAAAAAACAGCGCGCATGGCAGGCGAAGAAAAACAAGCAAGTAAACGCCGTAAAACGTTGGAACGCGAATTGGAATGGGTACGCATGGCTCCAAAAGCTCGTCATGCCAAAGGTAAAGCCCGTATTGAAGCATATGACAAACTTATAAACGAAGACCAAAAGGAGAAAGAAGAGAAATTAGAAATTTTCATTCCGAATGGACCTCGACTGGGAAATAAAGTAGTGGAAGCAATTGGCGTTGATAAAGGGTTTGGTGAACGATCACTATTCGAGAATCTGAATTTTATGCTTCCACCAAATGGAATTGTTGGAATTATTGGACCAAATGGTGCCGGTAAAACCACACTCTTCAGACTGATGATGGGACTTGAAAAAGCCGACAAAGGAACTTTTGAAGTAGGCGAAACAGTAAAAATTGGTTATGTAGATCAAAGTCATACCGATATTGACCCCACAAAAACGGTGTATCAAGTAGTATCGGGCGGAACTGAATTTATACGTGTAGGAGGTAAGGAGATTAATGCAAGAGCATACTTATCGCGCTTCAATTTTGCAGGTGGCGACCAAGAAAAGCTTTGCGGCATTTTATCCGGTGGTGAACGAAACCGCTTGCACTTAGCTATTACTTTAAAATCGGAAGCCAACGTTTTGCTATTGGATGAGCCAACCAACGATATTGATGTAAACACCTTGAGAGCTTTAGAGGAAGGCCTTGAAGCTTTTGCTGGATGTGCCGTAGTTATATCGCACGACCGCTGGTTTCTGGATCGTATTTGTACACATATTATTGCATTCGAAGGCAATTCAGAGATTTTTGTATTCGAAGGATCGTATTCGGAATACGAAGAAAACAAGAAACGACGACTAGGAGATGAAGGGCCGAAACGCATTCGGTACAAGAAACTTATTGTATAAATAAGCAAAAATATTTTTGATAAAAAACCGAATTGTGTTCATTGCAATTCGGTTTTTTTGTGGGGCACCACCTTTTTATGTATATTTGCATTATAAAAATACATTTAAGTAATAAATAATATTAAGTGATATATTTTGAATATGACCCCCAAACCCCCGAATGGGGGCTTAAAGACATGTTCTCTACTG
>CAIWIS010000309.1 GCA_903912795.1 uncultured Bacteroidales bacterium | reverse complement strand
GTTTTTTCGAAAACTATGCTGGTAAGTTAAACGAAGATAAAATGACTGCTTCTATACAGTTAAAACATAAGTTTAGTGTGCGGAATAATATGACAGCAGGTTTTTCGGCCAATCGATTTATAACTACTTTCAACGATTCGGCATGGATAAAAACTGCTGGTTACCGTGTTAAACTTACCGATGTGGACAATGAACCTTCCACTTTGTACAAAGCGCATGTAAACTGGCAACATAAATTTACCGATGTATTGACACTCAATTCAGGATTGCATTATCAACTTTACGATTTGAATGCCGAAAGTGCGTTGGAACCTCGCCTCGGACTTCAGTGGCAAGCCACCGACAATCAAACATTTAGCCTTGGTTATGGTTTGCATAGTCAAATACAGCCACGCACGGTTTATTTCGATAAAGATTACAACGAACTTACAGGAGTTTATACTGAAAATAATCACAATGTGAAATTCACCCGTTCCAATCATTATGTGTTGGGTTACGACTGGGACATTGCCAAAAACTTCCGCATAAAATCCGAAGCCTATTATCAGGGAATTTACAATGCACCTGTATCGAAAGCAGATGGCAGTTTTTCGATGCTCAATGCCGGTAGTGGTTACTTTATTGCCGAACCTGACAGTCTCGAAAATACTGGAAAAGGCCGAAATTATGGGGTGGAATTGACCATTGAAAAATTCCTGAGCGATGGCTATTATGCTTTGATGACCGTGTCGCTTTACGACTCGAAATACAAAGGATACGACAATACATGGCGTAATACAGCTTTTAATTCGAACTTTGCCGTTAATTTTTTGGCCGGCTACGAAATTAAAGTTGGCAAGAAAAACTACCTTACTTTCGATACACGCACTGTTTGGTCGGGCGGTATGCGCTATATTCCTATCGATTTGGCTGCTTCCATTGCAAAACAAGAGCAGGTTTATGATAACTCACGCATCTATACCGAAAAATATAAATCCTATTTCCGTACCGATTTCCGCATTGGTTTTAAACAAAACTTTGGAAAAGTATCGCAGGAATGGGGCTTGGATTTACAGAACATAACAGGTCATAAAAACCTCTATTCGGAGCAATATAACAATCAGTTGAAAGAAATTACGACCATTTATCAGCAAGCTTTTATGCCCATGATGTTGTATCGTATTAATTTCTAAATATTTGAATTATATTTGTCGGTAAATAAAAAAACAAATTATGATTTTTGATAAAGAAAAATTCGGTTGGTTTTATTCCAAATGGTACACATTCGTGCTATGGGTATTGGGTGTTGCGCTACTGATAGGGTTGGTTTTCAGCTTGTTTACTGAGAAAGAAGTAAGTTTATTCAATATACTGCTTCCATCTGTTTTAAATACTGCGTTTCTGTGGGGTGGTAGCATGACAATTGTGGCTTTTAGTTGGAAAACTTTTCCTTGGGAACATTTTCCAATCAAACACATTCTTGTGGAAGTGCTTTTAATTGTTTTGATATTAGTAATTTTTATTAGCGGAATGGGGTTGTTTTTTGCATACAACGAGAACATCTGTTTTCGGGAAGCATTAAAAATGAATTCAGCAGATATTTTATTTACTGTTTTAATTACTTTTCTGATTGTAACCATTCACGAAGCTGTATTTTTTTACCGTCAATGGAAACTGAATTTTTCCAAATCAATCAGTTTGGAAAAAGACAACCTCGAAGCCCGATATAATGCCCTGAAAGCCCAAGTAAATCCGCATTTTTTGTTCAATAGTTTAAACAGTTTAATTACATTGCTCGAATACAATCCAAAAGCAGAAGAATATGTTCAAAACCTATCGGAATACCTTCGTTATGTGTTGGTTAGCAACGAAAAACCAGAAGTTACCATAGAAGAAGAATTGGAAAATTTGGAGAAATTCTTTCTGCTTCAAAAGCTTCGATTCAACGAAAATCTGATGGTTGAAATTAACGTAAATGAGGATACATTAAACCATAAAATTCCTCCTTTGGCTTTGCAAATGCTGGTTGATAATTGTATAAAACACAATATTATTTCTACAAAAAATCCTCTGAAAATTGAGATTTATGATAGTGAAAATAGCATTACTGTTCGCAATAACAAACAGCTAAAAACAACCGAAGAATCAACAGGACAAGGCTTAAAAAATATTGAAGGGCGCTTTCGGTTTATTGGTGGCGAATCCATAAAAATTGAGTCGGACGAAAAACAATTCTCGGTAACATTACCTTTGATAATTAATAATTAAAAATTAACAATTAATATTTTTACATCATGAAACGAACATGACAAAATTTTATCTATTTTGACCCACAGGGAAATGATTAAATTTTGTTTTGTGAGTTCCATGTGACAACAAAAAAACAATTATATACACATGAAAAAGATACTTATTATAAACGCACATCCAATCAAGGATGATAGTTTCTGTGCTGCATTGGCACAAACATATAAAGCAGGAGCCGAAAAAACTGGTGCTACTTGCAAGTTAGTAAACCTAATCGATTTAGATTTCGACCCAATTATGCGTTTCGGATACAAAAAGCGCATGGAAATGGAGCCGGATTTAATTCAAATTCAACAAGATATAAAAGAAGCCGACCATCTGGTATTGGTATATCCTAACTGGTGGGCAACCTATCCGGCTCAGCTCAAAGGCTTGTTTGACCGCGCTTTTGTGCCCGGGTTTGCATTTAAATACCGCGAAAACTCACCTATGTGGGACAAACTGCTCACTGGCAAAACGGCACGCATGATAGTGACGATGGATACTCCGGGTTGGTTTTATTCCCTGTTTTACAAAAATGCAGGTCATAACGCAGTAAAAGTTGGTGTATTGGAATTTTCAGGTTACAAACCGGTTAAAGTTAGTGCTTTCTCACCTGTAAAATCTTCAACTGAAGCAAAGAGGAAAAAATGGTTGGCGGAAGTTGAAAAGCTAGGGTTTAAACAAATATAATTTGAAAAACAGACGTATGCATATAACAATTTTAAATGGCGATATTCATCCCGAGAAAATGATTTTTTCGGAATATATTCAGCGACTTGTGGAGAAGTTTGAATCCGAAAAGCATGATGTTGAGGTTTTTAACATCCACAGCATGAAATTGTTTTACTGCAAAGGCTGTTGGAGTTGTTGGTGGAAAACTCCGGGGAAATGTGATATTCAGGACGATGGGGCTCCTGTTTTTCAATCGGTGATTAATTCCGATTTTATCATTTTTGCTTCTCCATTAATTGCAGGATTTACAAGTTCGGCATTGAAAAAAATAACCGATAGATTTGTATGTCTGTTACATCCTTACATTCAATTGAAAAACGGTGAAAGTCATCACCGCAAGCGATACGAAAAATATCCTAATTTCGGATTATTACTTGAAAAAGAGGCTGATACCGACGATGAAGACATTGAAATAGTTAAGAATATCTACGAACGATTGGCATTGAATTTTCACAATAGTATGCGTTTTTGTTTTTTTATTGAATCAACCAAACCAGAGGAGATTGAATATGCAATTAGCCATAATTAACGGATCGCCGCGATATAAAAATAGTAATTCGGCGATACTTGTTCAGCAGTTTTTGAAAGGATTTCAATCTAATTCTGTCACAACTCTTTCGTATTTAAGTGGTAGTGAAAATAGGAAAAAAGCTGCTGCCGACTTTGCTTCATCGGATACTGTTTTGATAATATTTCCATTATACACCGACTGTATGCCAGGAATAGTGAAGGAATTTTTCGAAGATTTAATCAACATCGAAAATACAGCGCAAAAAAGTATTGGATTTATTGTTCAATCAGGTTTTCCGGAATCCATACACTCGGAAGCGTTGGAGCGTTATCTCGAAAAGCTTACCAAAAGACTTGGATATATTTATTTGGGTACGGTGAT
>CAIWIS010000308.1 GCA_903912795.1 uncultured Bacteroidales bacterium | reverse complement strand
TGCGAACGCATATCATTATCGACTGCTATGCTGCCTGAACCAACTGTATTCACTTTCACCCAAAATGCCTGCATTGGTGGAATTTTATTTGTAACGCTTGCAGGAGAACCTACTCCGGCTCCGCTGTTTGCCACATAAGTATAAAATTTATAGACTCCACCTTCTTTGGTACGATACCACATTGTATTCGATACATTGGTTTTTGTTACCATATTCCAATTCAGATAAGAAGGGTATGGATTTCCGACTAAATTGTAACCCGATTTTCCTTCGGTACGTGTAAGGGTAATGGAATATGCACCGGTATTAAATTTACCTGAGAAATCAACTGTTCCGGTTGATCCGGTTACCGTTGGCGTACTTGTTGCCACCTGAATATAGCCACGCATCAAATCTAATTTACCATCAACAGGTGCTATCCAGGTACCACTTGGTTCGTCGAAACAAACAACTGAAGTGCCTCTGTTAAGCGCAGAACTAGTGAACAATTGCGAATTGCTTTGTATACCAGGAACAGTAATATACCAATTTCGACCAGCTGATACATGTTGTTGTACAGTACCACTCACTACGAGCGGACTGCTTATGTTGGTATCTACAAAAGTAGCAGTTCCAGTGGGGTCGCTTTGTAATGTAATACCATCTGTGGCTGTTAACGCTCCTGAGCTTAATGTGAGTTTTGCTCCCGGAGCAATAGTTAGTGAGTGAACGATTTTTGTGGCATTGATAATAAACTCACCTGAACTTATTGTTAGGTTTGTATTAGCAAGCTGATTGTCGGTTAATCCTGAGTTGTTTAAGTTGTCACTTGTTGGTGAGCCGGAAGCAGCAGTAATATCACCGTTTGCAGAACCATTTGCCAGACTGTAGTTAGTAGCCAAACCAGATGTTGGACCATCAGCAAGTGTATAAACAATGGTAGCAGACTTGCCTGTTCCAACGTTGGCATCTCCAAAGGTGCCAGTAGCTGCAGACACGTATACGTTCTGACTACCGACAAGACCTGAAAGAGCCCCCGGAGTTACAGTACCTGAAGTTGCACTGCCATCATATCCTTTGGAAGCAATGGAAGGGGCTCCAATGGTTAAAGGCTTGGCTGTGAAAATAGCATTTAATCCGGTTGGTTGAGACAATTAATAATAAGGAGCTTTTGTACCACTTAATGTGCAGGCCGCTGTAACGGTTTTATTAGTACCAACATTTGAACCTAAGGTATTACCGATACCAACCAATGACACGTCGTCAGAATTAATAACTCCGCTTAAAGTTCCGGTAATTACAACAGCCGTTGTTCCATCGTATACTTTATCTGTAACAGCAGGAGAAGTGATGGTTAATCCTTTTGCTGTAACAGTTAATGACTGACTCACCTGAGTTGCCGCAGTAAAAGAACCACCTGCAGCCTGATTGGCTAACAAATTACAAGTTCCTGGTTTCAAAATAGTTACTATTGAACCAGAAACTGATGCTATAGTTGCGTCGGAGCTTGAAAACGTAACGGCACTACCAGATGGCCCACCCGAAGCAGCCAATGTAAATGTAACATCTCCATAAGTTTTATTTGGATTAACTGGACTAAAGGTGATGGCTTGATTCCCTGTAAATTCATAAGCACCAACTGTTGGATTTGATGAATAGAATGATATACCTGATTTATCAGTTGTAATACTGGTTGTGGCAGTGGCAGCCCCTTTATGGTATAAATAGGAGCTGATTGCCGTAATACGCCAATCGGCTTGCTTAATAATCGTTGAATCACTTGTCGCAAGAGCTGAACCAATAAAATTAACACTTGCTTTTATTGGTGGATTTTTGAATAAAGGAGAGTTATTTCCCGTATTGGATTGGCTCAGATTAGTTACGTTATTTGCTCCCCAGGTGGTACCTCCAAAAGATCCACCAGTTACTAAATCTAAATAATTATTATCAAATACAGTGTTTGCATTTTGGGCAGATTGTGATTGTATACTTTTATTAGCTCCTGAATTCGAATTATTCCAAAACACATTGTTATACACTTTATGATAAACACCAGTTCCTGAAGAAGTAACAAAATAGCAGGCATTTGCCATATTGGTTGTGGAATTATTGGCAAATGTACAATTTATCATGGCATCGTTTGTATTACTTCCAGAAAAAGTCAAACAACTGACTATCGCAGCCGAAGAGGCTGTGAGGTAAGTCCCGTTCCCTGTATAACTTGCTGTATTATTGTGTACAATACAATCACTAAACGTAACCGTAGCCGAACCAGATGTTGTAGTCTGTGTTACATTGAGAATCATTCCTCTGATATTGACCGGAGCGGCAGCTGTTAGAGTGCTGTTAGTTATACTGGCATTATTGTTTCTAAAAATACAACCAATGACCTTTGCACTGATTGTTCCCGAACTGGGAAAGTTAATATCCAATATAGGTGCTATCTTAATATCGGTAGTATTCCCATACGTAATTGTTACATTATTCTTTTCTACTAAATTATTTTGGAATGTTCCCAGTACTTTTAATACACAGCCGCCATTATGGTTTGTATATGCAGAATAGGTCAAATTAGATCCATAAAATACACAATTTTGAACTGTCTGACCAGTGGGAGATATTAAAGTTGTCATGGAAGTACTTCCACTGACTGTACCTTTGTGCGTTATTGTAAAGCCATCCAAGATGGCAGCAGAGCCATTAATAGCTGTGGCATTATTAGTAGATGTGAAAGTAGTCGGATATTTAAACTCCCATAGTTCGATAATACCATTTCCATCATTGTCGTTCATTGGACGTTGAGTTGGAGAAGATTCCCAGCCTTCAAAACTACCATAATAGTTATCAATACTCATATTCCATGCATTAGATTTTGAAATTGCCCCTTTGATAAAGATATTATCAGCTCCAGCATTATTACTAGCTGCTGTTGCAGCAGCATCGAATGTCTGATACGCATCTGCCCAAGATGATCCATTGTTATTACCAGCAGCTAATCCGATGTTTACATAATAAGTCGCAGCATTAGCTGTCTCTTGAAAAAG
>CAIWIS010000307.1 GCA_903912795.1 uncultured Bacteroidales bacterium | reverse complement strand
GAAAAGGCGATAACAAAAATACTGGAGAATCTACTTCCACATATTTATACCTCGGTGGTCCGGACGAAGAACATCATCAGGCCTGGAAATCGCTTAAACCCGGTGAGACTTATGAGACAGTTCCTGTTGCCATTGGCTGCGTTACAGGGGGATTTGATGAGGCGGTAGCTTCACTCACAAAATATCGCCGAAAAGCCTGCATGAAGCCTCACGAGGATAATAAAAAATGTCCGGTTATTTTCAACGATTATATGAATTGCCTGTTTGGCGATCCAACAACTAAAAAAGAATTACCATTGATTGATGCTGCTGCGAAAGCCGGTTGCGATTATTTTGTAGTGGATGCCGGTTGGTATGCCGAACAAAACGAATCATGGTGGGGAAGTGTTGGAATGTGGCAACCTGGTAAAAGCCGTTTCCCAAATGGAATTCAGGAAGTAATGGAATATATTACGAAAAAGAATATGATACCGGGGTTATGGCTCGAAATTGAACGGTCGGGTGTAAATTCTCCACTTAAAAACAAGCCAGACAGTTGGTTCTTTATGCGCCATGAGAAGCGTGTTGTAGAAAATCAAAGTAACTTCCTCGATTTCAGAAACAAAGATGTGCTGACACACGCCAACGAAGTGGTTGACAGAGTGGTGAAGAAATATGGAGCGGGTTATATAAAAATGGACTACAACTTCAATGCACTAATGGGTACTGAAAGCAATGCGAACAGTGCCGGTCAGGGTTTGCTTGAGCACAATCGTGCTTACCTTAACTGGATGAAGGATGTTTATAAAAAATACAGTAATCTGGTTATTGAAAACTGTGGCAGCGGAGGTTGCAGGATGGATTATGCCATGCTTTCAGTGCATCAGTTGCAATCGTCAAGCGACCAGACCGATTACCGTAAATACCCTTCGATAGTTGTGGGTACCATGGCAGCGGTATTGCCAGAGCAACTAGCAGTTTGGTCGTATCCCATGAAAAACGGAAATAAATACGAAGCATCGTTCAACATGGTAAATGCTATGCTAGGTCGTATTCATCAAAGCGGACATTTAGCTGAACTGCCCGAAGAGAGTTTTCAACAGGTAAAGAAAGGAATTGAGGTATATAAAGCCGAGTTAGCTTCAAAAATTCCAGAAACTGTACCATTTTTCCCTTTTGGAATGCCTGACATGTCGGACCGATTTACACCGGTAGCATTAGGGTTAAATCATGAAAGTGCTGATTATTATGCTGTTTGGCGACTCGAAGGAAGCAATGTTGTGAATCTCAATCTCAAAAATAAAGGTAAAGCTGAAATTTTATATCCGCAGGATTTAGGAATTGAAATCGCCAATGGCGATGGTGTAGTGAGTATTAAATTTCCGGAGAGATTTACCGCGGTAATACTTAAAGTGACAAAATAATAGCATTAATACTATCTGATGAAACTGAATAAAACTTTAGTAACTGCAACCTTGTTGTCCTCGCATTTGCTTTGCATGGGTAAAAGCGAACAAGTCGACCAGAGGCCAAACATCTTGTTTGCAATAGCAGACGATGTGTCGTATCCTCACATGGGCGCCTATGGATGTAAATGGATTAGCACTCCAGCGTTCGACCGGGTTGCAAGGGAGGGAGTTTTGTTCTCGAATGCATATACGCCCAATGCTAAAAGCGCGCCTTCCCGTTCGTGCATACTTACAGGAAGGAACTCGTGGCAATTGGAAGATGCCGCAAACCACATGTGTTTTTTTCCTGCTAAATTCAAAACGGTTGCTGAAGCATTATCGCAAAGCGGTTATCATGTGGGGTACACGGGAAAAGGTTGGGTGCCGGGCATTGCTCAATATGAGGATGGAAGTCCGCGGGATTTATTAGTAAAACCTTACCGGCAGTTTAAACTTACTCCACCAACCACTGAAATCAGTAACGAGGACTATGGACGTGATTTTGAATACTTCCTGTCAAAGAAAAACGGCAATGAACCATTCTTTTTCTGGTACGGTGGCTGGGAGCCACATCGTCCATATGAGTTTGGTACTGGGATGAAAAGTGGGAAAAAACTACAGGAAATAGACAAGGTTTTCAGTTTTTGGCCTGATGTAGATTCTGTCCGGAACGATATGCTCGATTACGCTTTTGAACTAGAACATTTCGATCGTCAACTGAATAAAATGCTTTGCACGCTAGAAGAAAAAGGCATGCTCGAAAACACGATTGTTGTGGTTACTTCCGACAACGGAATGCCTTTCCCACGTATCAAAGGTCAGGCCTACGAGATGTCGAATCATCTACCTTTAGCAATCATGTGGCCCAAAGGAATAAAAGTAAATAAAAGAAAGGTGGATGATTTTGTCAGTTTTATTGATTTTGCTCCAACTTTTTTAGAAATTGCAAATATCAGTCCAGCTCAGGGCAAAATGCAACCCGTTACAGGTAAAAGTTTATTGCCCATTTTAAAGTCTCAAAAATCGGGGGTTTGCGATCCGATGCGAAATCATGTATTAATTGGGAAAGAAAGACACGATATTGGTCGTCCTGAAAATCAGGGATATCCCATAAGGGGAATTGTAACCCGCGATTTTATATACATTCACAATTATGAAACAGATCGTTGGCCAGTAGGCAATCCTGAAACAGGATATTTGAATTGCGATGGCAGCCCAACAAAAACAGTTTGTTTGAAAACAAGAAATACTTCAAACGCTATATTCTGGCAGTATAATTTTGGATTTCGACCCGCTGAGGAACTCTATGATTTAAGAACGGACAGAGTTTGTATAGACAACCTGGCAAAAAACAATAAGTATGCAGCCATAAAACAAAAAATGCGTTTGCAACTCGACACCGAACTCCGTAAACAAAACGATCCACGCATGTTCGGTAGAGGTTATCTGTTTGATAATTATATGGTTGCCCCATTGTTATATAATAAATATTATGAAAATTACAAGCAAGGGAAAGCCGCAAAAGTGAAATGGGTAAATCCTGATGATTACGATTTCTTCGAATAAAACTAAATATCAACTTTAAATTTTTAAGAATTATGAGATTAAATTATTACATTTTATTGACTTTGCTGTCATTGTCAATTATTTCGTGGGCAACTGTTCCTACACCCGCAGTTCATTTAATGATGAATGAAGATGTAAATGCAACACAACTCAATAATTCAGGTGCACGAACTGATTTAGTAGTTGTTCCTAACAACACTGGTGGTATTTTAACTTCTGGGGTAATTGATCCTATAAGAGGCAAAGTATGGTATGTAAACTCAAATTACAATGCATTCCTTCATGTCAAAAAAGATGTTGCGGGAGTATTGAGCGATTATCCGGGAGCTACAGGTAGCTCAGCGCGAACCTACATGTTCTGGGTTAAACCAGATGGGCTTGCATTTTCTGCCCTCGTAAATTCAGGAATTGGTCCTACTGCTGGATTCGATATACAACTCG
>CAIWIS010000306.1 GCA_903912795.1 uncultured Bacteroidales bacterium | reverse complement strand
TTTTCACGAAACTTTTTGGCACTTTTGCCGTATTGAATCAGTGGATGAACTCCGCCCAACATACATGTTCCTAATCCAAGACTTTCGCCGGCTAACATGGCATAAGTCGCGGCTATAAGAGGGTCAGCAGGGTCTGCATAAGGAGAACCGTAGAAGTACATGGCCAAAGGTGCATCGTTGGTTCTTGATGTTGGTATAGCCATACAAATAATTCTTTAGTCAAAAATGTGATTTTATTTTAACATACAATATTCACAATTTTGCCCGGAACAACAATTACTTTTTTAGGAGTTGCACCAGCTAATTGTTTGATAGTTTGTTCGTTAGTCATTGCTGTTTTTTCAACTTCTTCTTTCGGCATATCTGCTGGTAATTCCAACATAAAACGCACTTTTCCGTTAAACGAAATAGGATATTTTACCGAACTTTCAACCAAATAAGATTCGTTGCAAATAGGAAATGCTGCGTCGCAAACTGTACCATGGTTACCCAAAATATGATACAATTCTTCGGCAATATGTGGTGCAAATGGTGCTAACAAAATAACTAAAGGTTCGAGTATTTCTTTTTTACTACATTTCAACGTGAACAATTCGTTTACACAAATCATAAATGCCGAAACGGAAGTGTTAAACGAGAAATTCTCGATATCGAAGGTAATTTTCTTAATGGTTTTATGTAAGGTTTTTAATTCCTCAGCGCTTGATGCATCGTTGGATATCAGCAAATTAGTTTCTTTGTAAAACAAACTCCACAGCTTTTTCAAGAAGCGGTGCACTCCGTCAATTCCGTTGGTATCCCATGGTTTTGATTGCTCCAATGGCCCCAGGAACATTTCGTATAAGCGCAAGGTATCAGCACCGTATTTCTCTACTATATCGTCGGGATTTACTACATTATACATCGATTTCGACATTTTTTCGACAGCCCAACCGCAAATGTACCTCCCCTTAGTCCCCTCCAAAGGAGGGGAAATGGTTTCATCTTGCGATTGTTCGCTTTTTGAATATTGGGTATCTCCCTCCCCTTTGGGGAGGGTTGGGTTGGGGTATTCTAATATAAATTGAGCATCGGCAAACTCTGGTCTCCATGCTTTAAACTTTTCAATATCAAGTACATCGTTCGAAACAATATTTACGTCGCAATGAATTTGAGTAGTTTCGTATTGGTTCTTTAAGTTCAACGATACAAAAGTATTCGTATCTTTTATGCGATACACAAAATTACTTCTCCCCTGAATCATTCCCTGATTAATAAGTTTTTTGAAAGGTTCTTCTTCGCAAACGATGCCAAGGTCGAACAGAAATTTATTCCAGAAACGACTGTAAATCAGGTGACCTGTAGCATGCTCAGTTCCACCAATGTACAAATCCACATTGCGCCAGTAGCCATTTGCTTCGGGGCTTACCAATGCTTTATCGTTTTTAGGGTCCATGTAACGCAGGTAATAAGCCGATGAACCGGCAAAACCGGGCATGGTATTCAGTTCCAGAGGGAAAGGCCCCTCCCCAGCCCTCCCCGAAGGGGAGGGAGACTGCGATTCTGAAATATCTTGCAAATCTATTTTGGAGCTTTCTCCCTCCCCTTTGGGGAGGGTTGGGGAGGGGTAATACCAATTCTTGGCACGACCCAGCGGTGGTTCGCCTTTTTCGGTTGGTAAAAATTTATCCACTTCGGGCAATTCAAGTGGAAGGCGACTTTCGTCAAGCATGTAAGGTAGACCTTCCTTGTAATACACCGGAAATGGCTCTCCCCAATAACGCTGACGACTAAAAATGGCATCGCGTAAGCGGTAATTGACTTTTACTCGTCCAATACCCTTTTCAGAAATGTGTTTTTTAGCTGCCGCAATAGCTTCTTTCACAGTAAGTCCGTTCAAAAAGCCGGAATTCATCATAATGCCTTCTTTGGCATCCAGACTCTGTTCGCTTACATCGCATCCTTCAATTAATGGAATGATATCTAATCCAAAATGTTTTGCAAACGCATAATCGCGACTATCGTGTGCCGGAACGGCCATAATAGCTCCAGTTCCATAACCAGCTAACACATAGTCCGAAATCCATACTGGAATTTCAGTTCCACTTACGGGATTAATGGCATACGAGCCTGAAAAAACACCTGTTACTCGTCGGTCGGCAATACGCTCACGCTCTGTACGTTTTTTGGTAGTTGCAATATATGCTTCAACAGCGGCAGCTTGTTCAGGTGTTGTACAGGCTTTTACATAATCGCTCTCCGGAGCCAACACCATGAAAGTTACACCATAAATGGTATCGGCGCGGGTTGTAAAAACGGTCAAAACCTCTCCCTGACCCTCTCCAAAGG
>CAIWIS010000305.1 GCA_903912795.1 uncultured Bacteroidales bacterium | reverse complement strand
GTTCTACATTTAACTATGTTGCAGGTAGTAATCCTTTTGGAGCAACAGCTCCTAGCTCTGTGGTTGTTTTCCAAACAGGAAGTAATTATATTCACAAAGCAACAGGAAGCCCTTCGGCAAGTGGACGCACGTATGCTAATTTCGAGTTAAATGCAGTCGGAACAGCATCTTCTACAGGTAGTAGTGCTTTGACGGTAGACAATATAACCGTAACCGCGGGCACATTAAGTTTAGGAATGACAACTGCTACGACTACCATCAATGGAACAATTTCTGTAGCGAATGGAGCAACTCTAAATCTAAATCCTTTAACTGCCGGTACGATTAGCTTAAAGGGAGATATAACTATTGCCTCAGGAGGCATATTGACGGTCAATCCTACCGAAACTGAAGCCATTACGTTTAATGGAACAAGTGCTCAAACCATAAATAATGCAGGTACATTTACCAGTGCTGCAGGTACTTCGTACATTGTCGACAATACAGCAGGTTTAAACCTTGCATCGAATGTAAGCCTTCCAACTCTTACCATCAATGCAGGTAAAGTGCTTAATGTAAACGCAGGCAAGCAATTATCGGCTGGAACGACTTTAGTGAATAATGGCACCTTGAATTTATTGTCCAGTGACAGTGGTACAGCTACCATTTTAACACCTGCAAGCATTACGGGTACGGGAACTTACAAAGTACAACAATATCTGACCAACCAAAGCTGGTATTTAACATCACCTATGACTGGCACAGTTACTCCAACCAACCTTTCGCGTATTCAGGGTTATAACGAAGGAGTTGGCAATGGAAACGATTGGTCGGCGTCTGGCACTACCATGGAAGCCTGGAAGGGTTATATTACCAGTGTAAGTTCTGCTCCAAACACAGTTGAATTTACAGGTACAATCAATAGTGGTAATATCTCAATACCGTTGACTCGTCAGGCAGCAACAGATGCCAATAAATATGGTTTCAATTTAATTGGTAATCCATATACTGCCTATTTAGATTGGAATGCAGTGGCTACAGCAAACGTTGCAAAAATGCCAACAGCCACTATGTGGTATCGCACAAAAGTAAGTGGTGGTTGGGATTTTACCACCGTAAATGGAATGATAGCAACACCTAATAATGCTAGTTATTTGATACCACCTATGCAAGCTTTCTGGGTAAGAGCTTCCGGGACTGGAAACACAACGTTGGATTTGACAAATGCAATGGTGTTACCAGATAATAATTCAACTAATAAGTTGAAAGCACCCGCAGTAGCAAATGCAGAGCGTCAGATGGTTCGCCTACAGGTTTCAAACACAACAAATACAGATGAACTAGTTATTTACACCGATGCACAAGCTTTAAACTCTTTTGACACTTTTGATTCACCCAAAATGAGTAATGAAAATGTAGACAAAGCTGAAATAAGCTGCGTAGTAGGCACAGAGCATTTGGTTATCAATGGTTTAAATAGTTTGAATCTCGACACTGCTTTGCCTATCCGTTTTATGACTAAAAAAGCCAATGCATTTACTTTCAAAGCCAATCAGGTAAGCAACTTACCCGAAGGAGTTAAAGTGATATTAAATGATAATGGTGCTGAATTTGATTTGACAAGCGGTGCTGAATATAATTTCACTTCCGATGTGGCAGATAATACAAATCGTTTTAGTGTCATTTTCCGTTCAAGTGGTGTTGCAACTGCAATAGGAAAAGATAATTTCGATAACATGCCATTGACTGTTTATAAAAACCAAAACAATCAAATCGCAATACAGCGTACTGTGAGCCAGAATGCAACAGTAACAGTTTGCAATGCCATTGGTCAGAAACTATTCAGCACTCAAATGACAGGTAGCAGCATGGTGATAGATAAAGCATTCGATGCCGGAGTTTATTTTGTAAACCTCAGTATTGCAGGAAATAAAACAACGAAAAAGGTGATTATCAATTAATAACGAAAGCTATGAATACTATAAAAGAAAAAAAAATATATACTCAACCACATTTGGAATGTGTGAAATTGGATAATGAGATTTCGTTGGCTTTAGAGTCATCACCACCTACGGGACCTGAGGAAGGGGCATGGATAAACCCCGAGAATTTTACTAACAATCCGTTCGACAATAAACTAGGATAACACAAAATTGAGAATCTAATTTAAACTTACAAGTTATTTATCAAAAAATTGCTGACAAATACTTGTTTTCAAAATAAAGTTTCAATATTAGCAAGATATGTATGCAATTACGATTAATATGATTAATTTTATTATCTTGAAGGTTAAGAATAAATTAGATTTGTATTTTGATATTCTAATTGCAAGGTCAGTATATTCATTTACGTAAATTTTAAAAATAAAATCATGAAAAAAACAAATTACACAAAAACAGAAAAGAGATTTTCCTTTTCTACATTTACGCGATGCTTCTCGCTTGCATTGATTTTTGGAGCTCTAAGTAGTACGGGGCTGAAGGCGCAAACACAAGTGTTTTTGGATCAGTTTAATGCCGGGCTCACAGCTACTGCAGCCATTGCATTACCTTCTACCGAAGGCACACCAGCAATCAGTCACAAAAGTGGTACAGGTTCTGTCGGGTCTTTTTCATATTCGTATAAAAATTCAACGGATATGATTTTACAAATAGGTGCCAATGCTGCGACAGGAAGTTCATTTATTTACTTTGACAATTCTGGTTTTTCAACTCCTTACAGTGCATCGGCAGGATTAAAGGCCACTGGTTCATTGATTACCTGGTATATTAATTTAAAAACGTATAATACTCATGCAACTAACTATAGATCAGTAGTGGTTCTAGGATGTTCAAATTCTGATTTTAATAATGCCACAGCAACAGGGTATGCCGTTTATTGTAGTAAGTCAACCGCAGGGAAGGTTTCTTTAGCTCGTTTTAGCGCTGGTGTGTTAGGGGCTTCAGTAACTGACGTAATTGCTGAAAGCACTGTTTATACTGCTAATAATTATTTAAGCATTAAGGTAACTTATGATCCCAATACAGACAATTGGTCGTTATACGTAAGAAATGACGGAACAGCTGCTTTTGCATTACCATGGACCGGAACTTTAACCCAGCAAGGAAGCACTGTTGTTGATGCTACATACACAGCTGCAGCAGATAATTTGAAATATAGTGGTTATTATTTTAAACACAGTAACGGAGCTACCAGTTCGTACAAGACCTTTTTTGATAATTTTAAAGTTGCTGTAGATGTACCTGTTACCTTTACAACTGGTTGGCCGGTAGCAGACAGTCCGACATCTAACAGTTTTACTGTAAAAACAAAAACGAATGTACCTGCAACTACTTATTACGTAGTAATGGCAAAAGATGCAGCAGCACCAACAACAGCACAGGTAAAAGCAGGTAATGACAATTTAGATGCAACAGCTCTTGCCAGTGGATCAATAGCAAGTGCAGCTGGTGAAACAGAGTATACGTCAGCTGCTGGAGGAGCTCTTACAAGTTCAACTGATTATGATGTTTACTTTGTTGCGCAAGATGCTGGAGGTGGTAATTTACAAGCTTCGCCTGTTAAAGTTACAGTATCTACGACCTTTGCAACTGCTGTAGATTTTGTAAATTCCGACTTAAATGCTTATGTTTCTAATGGAAAATTAGTTATTTATGGCGGCGATGTTTACAACACGGTTGGAATGAAAGTGGCTTCGGTTAAAACAAGCCAAAAAACCGAACTTTCTCTTCGTCCAGGCATTTATGTTGTGAAATCAAATGCTGGCACTCAAAAAGTAATGATTAAATAAAAAAAATATAGCTTTGCAACAAATGCTCCTTTCAAGTTGTCTGTTGACAAGATTGGAGGGAGCTTTTTTTTGATAGCTATGTTTATATACAAATTAATGCATTATTCTGTGTTATCTTTTGCAGTATTCAATACCATAGATTTGTGCAATTGCATGTATCTTTGTGATGAGTAATTTTTGTCTTATCAAACAAAATAGTTACTTCTAGTTGTATTACGATAACTTCAAATATTCTTCTAAAAATACAATATAAATAAGCACATTAAGAAATCAAGAAATGAAAAAATTGACTATTTTTAAAATTACTATTTTTTGCGCAGTCTTTATATCCCAGACGATAAGCGCTCAAAACTATACCGAGACCGGTACAAATATATCGTGGGATGAGCTTAAAACTACTTTGTCTACATCCTCTTCTTCTGCGGGCGGTTCCACAATAGATGTTGTTAATAGTGAGTTAGAGACAGGTTACGGTGCTACTCCTCTCAATCCCGACATTGTATTACATGTTTTATCTGACTCATTTACTGATAAGACAAGTTGGAAAAGATGGTTCCAGACTGATGGCAACACGCAAATATTCAGACTGTTTACTGGCGAATATTCAATTATCGATAGTAGAGGAGGACATCCAAGAATTGAAGCTTTTACTACTGGGGCTAATGTATGGAAGTACGATGCAACCAAATGGCATGTATTTAAAGCCAAATACACCCCTATTTATATTGCAAATGGCGCTTGTATTTTTCAGGCAAAGAACACCGTAAATGATTGGGCTTTGCAGCTTGGTTGTAGTTCATCAGGAAATATTACATATCAGAAAAGATGGGATGGAACTTCCACTGTAATGGGCAGTGGTATGATGGGAAAAAGTTTCGAAATAATGGTGAAGGATGATGGGAAAAATTATGAATTGTATTATAATGATGTTTTCCAAACAAGAGGCTCTTATACCCGAAGCGAAGGCTCTAACCAATTTAGATGGGGGTTTTATCTTACGAACGCTATGTC
>CAIWIS010000304.1 GCA_903912795.1 uncultured Bacteroidales bacterium | reverse complement strand
GCTGTAAATGGCATTTCAATTCTGTTTTGCATTTTCATTGCTTCCAAAATTAATAATGGATCACCTTCTTTTACAATATCACCTTCCTTAATCGAAATTTGAATTATTGTTCCAGGAATAAAAGATTGAATTTCGTAAGGATTTGGTTCAATCCAAACCTTACGATTTTTATATTTTGTAGTAAGTTGCGTTTTATATTTACGCGCTGTTACTGCAAAATCAACTAATTCAGGAGTTTCTATATTTTTTTCTATCATTTTATATTTTTTTAAATGAATTTTTAGCTAATAAAATGTCTGTAATACAGGCACTTAAAGCTAAATTAAAATGGTGGAACTCCATGCTTTTTGTACGGACGATGATCGTCTTTATTTTTAGAAAGATCTAATGCATGAAGTAATAAACCGCGTGTTTCAAGTGGTTCAATTACGGCATCAATATAACCTTTAGATGCTGCTACATAAGGATTTGCAAATTTTTCGATATATTCCTGCACTTTTTGTTGACGCATTGCATCTTCATCTTCTGCTTCCATAATTTCTTTACGGAAAATAATGTTTGCTGCACCTTCAGGTCCCATAACTGCAATTTCGGCTCCTGGCCATGCAAACATAAAGTCAGCACCCAAGTGACGCGAATTCATGGCAATATAACCACCACCATATGCTTTGCGAAGTATAACTGTAATTTTAGGAACTGTAGCTTCAGAATAAGCGTAAAGCATTTTTGCACCGTGACGAATTACACCAGCATGCTCTTGATCAACACCAGGTAGATATCCAGGCATATCTTCCAGAGTAATTATTGGTATATTAAATGCATCACAGAAACGAATAAATCGAGCAGCTTTGTCAGATGCATCACAATCCAATACTCCTGCTAGATACATTGGTTGATTAGCGACAAAACCTACAGTTTCACCTTCCAATCGGCCAAAACCAATAACAATATTCGGAGCCCATAATTCCATAACTTCAAGAAATTTTGAATCATCAGCCAATGCATAAATGATTTCGCGAACATCATATGGTTGTTTTGGATCAGCTGGAATAATGTTTTCAATATTCTTTTTGAATGATGGTTTTTTAGGCTCAATCTTATCCGCTTTTTGTAAATTGCTGTGTGGAATAAGCGAAACAAGTTCTTTTATTTGCTCAAAACACTCTAATTCACTCATGGCATAAAAATGTGCATTACCAGTAATTTCGGCATGTACTCGTGCTCCACCTAAATCTTCTTGCGAAATTTTTTCGCCTAATACTGTTTCAATTACGTTTGGTCCAGTAATAAACATTTTCGAAATGTTTTCTACTACAAAAACAAAGTCTGTTAAAGCAGGTGAATAAACTGCACCTCCGGCACATGGACCTAAGATTACTGAAATTTGAGGAATAACACCAGAAGACATTGTGTTGCGATAAAAAATCTCACCATAACCAGCTAATGCACCAATACCTTCTTGAATACGAGCACCTCCTGAATCGTTTATACCAATACATGGAACCTTCATTTTAAGTGCATGGTCCATAATTTTTGTAATTTTACGAGCATGTTTTAAGCCCAAAGAACCTCCCATAACAGTAAAGTCCTGAGCATAAATACAAATAGGTGAACCTTTAATGGTTCCAGTACCTGTAATTACTCCATCGCCAGCCAATGTTTTATCGTCCATACCAAAATTACGTTCTTCGTGTTCAACAAAGAGATCGTACTCGTGAAATGAATTTGTATCTAAAAGTGCGAGAATACGTTCACGGGCAGTTAATTTGCCCATTGCGGCTTGTTTCTCCATAGCTTTGTCACCACCACCTTTTTCTACAATGGCTTTCTTTTGACGTAATGCCAGAATGTTTTTCTTTAAAGACATAATTGTTTTTTTTGATTAAACTTAAGAATCCAGGGTCAAAATCACTTCGACCATTTCAAAAAATTTGCGTACAAAAGTAACACTTTTATTCCTAAAGTGTGCACTTTGATAGCTATACTTATAAACACTTTTGAGTTATTTTCTATTCTTTAATACTTTCAATGCATTTTTTCTACTTGATATCATTCCTGGAGATAATTGATCTGTCTCAAAATTCTCTAAATAGGCAATTAATTCAGGAATAAGTTGTGGTTCAATTCGGCAGTATTTTGTAAGTAACTTCAGCGAAAGTGCTTGCACTGCAATTGGTTGATTACATGAAATCATCCACTTAAAGCAAGAGTTAATTAATTCAACATTTAAAATGTCAGAAATTGGAACTGAATTTAATATGGATAGTGATAGTCGGTGCAAACCATTGTGTTTAGTTGAAAGAGCAAGGTCTGAAATCTTTTTAATTTTATGATTATCAATAATTTCAGGAAATTTCTGAATAATTTTTTCACATGCCCATGCTGCTCTCCATGCCACTTTCTCGTCTACATCAAATATTAAATCAAAAACACGTTCAAAATTTGAAATATCATCATAAACTGAGTTGGCTATCTCATCAATCATGTTTCTTGACAATGTTCCTTTTAAGTGGTTTTTATAGCTTTCAGTATTTATAAATAAATTATCCATATTGTTGAATATAAGAAATTTATCTGAAAATAATGTCTTTTATAACCTCTACTCCTACTTCACGGTTCAATGAGTTTTTTATTTCGGAACGACTTAAAAACAAATCGTGTCGAAGTACCGAAGATGATAATGTAACATATAAAACTCTATTTTTGACACTTAATTCAGTTGTGTATTGTTTTATATTTTCGCCCAATACTTTTGACCACGCTTCAATTAAATGCTTTTCATTCAGCTTTTTATCAAGATGATTTGTTTTTAGCACTTGATTTATGACATCACGTAGCGACTCAGTATTTCTTTTTCTCATATTTTAACGAAGTTTTAATACTTTTCCTATTCTTGCACCTTCGGTATAGGACATTTGATTTAAATTATATAGTTTTTCTAGCCTTATGGCATAAGTCTGTGAAATACTATACATTGTTTCTCCTTGTTTAATTACGTGAATCTCATTTCCACGTGCTGCTTTGGTACGTTTACGTTGAATATATAACTGTGTACCTTCATTGGGTAAATAATTTAAATCAATTTCGTTATATTCTCTGAGTTTGCTTTCACTAATACCAAATTCATCTGCAATACTTCCAAAAGTATCACCATTTTCAGTAACAATGAACTTAACAAGATTGCATTTATAAACTATATGACTTCCTTCTGCTGTAATTTTTCCTATACTATGTTGTTTAACTGAGATTGGAGGATTATTCGATTTGTGATTATCAGATTTATTATAAGAAATTTTTTTTCCTAAATCATATTTGTGTAAATCGTAATTATCAATGATTGAAATTAATTTATAGGCATAAGAAGGATCTGTAGCATATCCGGCTTTTTTAAGTCCATGAGCCCACGATTCGTAATCAGTTGGACTATAGTCAAATAAAAACGAATATCGACCTTTATTTTTTAGAAATAAGGAATGATCACGATACGAATCAATTACATCTTTATACTTTCTAAAGCATTCACCTTTTGCATCATCGTCGTGATACACTTTATCGCCAGTCCAGTCGTGACATTTAATTCCGAAATGATTATTTGAATTACGTGAAAATTCACTCTGGCCGGCTCCAGATTCTAACAAGCCTTGAGCTAGTGTGATACTTGCAGGAATTCCAAATTCATTTTGCTGAATTACAGCAAGTTGCCAATAGTTTTCAATATAATTTATATATGCTTGGCTTTTATTTTGTGCAATTATAGTGGTAGATAGTATGGTCAAAAAAAAGTACAAATTAATTCTCTTATTCTTCATTGATAGTGGATTTATTCTATTCGAAACAAAAATACTACTTATTACTGACATAAGCTTTCCATTATCCACAAAAAAACTAAAAAACTAGGACTTTTTATTTTTAATTCGAGTTATGATTTTCTCGGATTGTAATTCTCTTAAAGCATCAGCTGCAATCCATTTAGCTGAACTTGTAGACTGAAGTTGAATTCTTTTAGCACATTCAATGGCTTTTTCATTTAAAAAGATATTGCGTTTGCCAATTTGCCTTAATGCCCAGTTCACAGCTTTACGTACAAAATTACGATTATCCCAGGCTTCTTGTTCAATTAAATCAAAATAACCAAGAAAAAGACTATTATCAGCTTTTTTATTGTGAACAGCATTGGAACACATCAATACAAAGGCTGTTCGCTTTCTAAATTCCTCATTATCATTTGATAATATATTAATGAGTTTTTCGCAATAAATTGTTTTTCTTATTAAATCAGCTGTCAAATCGCATACATCCCATGAGTTAAAACCATTAATATAAATCATAACTTGTTCTTCAGTAAGTAACTTATAATCATCTATTAACGATGCTAAAATGCGTGCTTCATGATTATTAGCTCTTAACAATTCCTGAGCTAAGTAATGATTTACTCCAATTATTTTTGCCAAAGCCCTAACATCGGGAATTTTAACTCCATAGGCTTGTTCTTGATTAATTCCGAATCGTTTTAATTTATTAAAATGATCAACAGAAGATACAGATTTTAAGCAATCTAAAATATATTGGACTTCAAATTGTGACATAAAATGATTATATTATTTTAAGTACTTATTCCAAACCGAAATATTCTGAAGTCTTTTACGAGTTTCAAAATCAAATTTACGTAGAATAGTACTATCGGCTTGAGGAATTTGGTATTTCGAAGGCATAATAATATAATCGGTGGTAGGAATTAAATAATATTGATATAACCCGTTTAGTTTGCCTCTATGAACATATACTGGTAAATATTCAACAGAGGAAACATTTTTATTACGTTTATTAATTTCAATTTTGGCAATAATTCCACCATTTGTATTTTCATTTCGTTGATTAGAAATAAAATTACCTAGAGAATAAACTACAGGAACATTTTTATTGCTAACATTAATAAAATCAGCATTTTGTATTACGTGAGGATGGCTTCCAATAATCAAATCAACGCCATTCGCAGCCAAAAAATTAGCAAAATCTTCTTGACTTTTATTCGCTTTTAGTTCATATTCATTTCCCCAATGCAAAAATGCTACAATATAATCGACATTTAAATACTTAGCTCGCTTAATATCAGTCAATACTTGAGCTGAATCGAGCATATTTACAATATTGGGATAATGTACAGGATTCATATTGGTTCCATACGTGCAATTTAATATTGCAATACTGAAGCCTTTATGATTTAACAATAATGGATAAATAGAATCTCGATGATCATTAGACAGATAACTACCTGCATATTTAAGATATCTATTTTGAATAGTATGTAAAGTTCGCTCAAGTCCTTTTTTACCACGATCGGCTACATGGTTATTGGCAGTTAGAATAATGTCGAAACCAGCATTTTTTGTAGCATCTAATAATTCATCAGGGCTCGAAAAGTTAGGATAACCACTATAAGGTTTGCCTGCAAGTGTAACTTCAAGATTTACAAATGCAAAGTCGGCATCCTGAATGTAAGGTTTTACAAATTTAAAACAAGGATTATAATTAAATTGGTCATTTAATGCACTATATGCAGCTTTAAACTGTGGTGAATGTCCCATGATATCACCAGCAAAAACCAAAACAATTTTATCGTCAATCAATTGTTGATTAACGTCGATAGTATTTTCTTCTTGCAAAAAGCTTGAAAAAGTAAATACAAGAATGAAAAGGAATATAATTTTTTTCATTCGAAACAATAAAAATATTAAAGCTCTAATGCTCCAATAAGTTCATTTACAGAACTTAATTTATGACGAATTAAATAATCTTCAATACCCACGAGTACTTTTTCAGATACAGAAGGGTCTATAAAGTTAGCAGTACCAATTTGTATAGCACTTGCGCCAGCCAACATAAATTCAATAGCATCAGTAGCATTCATAATTCCACCCATACCTACTACAGGAACTTTAACAGCTTTAGCCACCTGCCATACCATTCGCAAAGCAATTGGCTTAACTGCAGGCCCAGAAAGGCCTCCTGTAACAGTTGAAAGTAATGGTTTGCGCTTTTCGGCATTTATCGCCATTCCCAACAAAGTATTAATTAATGAAATAGAATCTGCACCTTCGGCCTCCACGGCTAATGCAATCTCAGAAATATCGGTTACATTAGGCGAAAGCTTAACCATAAGTTCATTTTT
>CAIWIS010000303.1 GCA_903912795.1 uncultured Bacteroidales bacterium | reverse complement strand
CTATGATATGTGATTAAGCAAAATATACCTATGCAATGATGCAATAAAAACAAAAATATACCCATGCAATAGAACAACCATTGAATTATATGTTTATCTTTGTCGCTGAATAATAAATCATTATAGTATGTTTGTCAGGATTATAGAAAAGGAGTTGGAAAAATGGGCTTTGAATCCGTATCGAAAACCCTTAGTTTTGCGAGGAGCCCGCCAGGTTGGTAAAACCACTGTTGTAAATCGATTTGGAGAACAATTTGATAATTATCTGTATATTAATTTGGAGAAGTTAAGTTCAAAACAATTGGTTGAATCGACAGATGACGTTAAAAAACTCTTACCACTACTGTTTCTATATTGCAACAAAACAAGGAAAGAGGGTAAAACGCTACTTTTTATTGATGAAATACAAACATCATCGCATGCACTTGCGCTATTACGGTATTTTTATGAAGATTCACCCGAAATTTTTGTCATTGCAGCCGGATCGTTGTTAGAGACAATGCTTGATAAGCATATTTCATTGCCAGTGGGTCGGGTTGAGTATATGGCAATTCATCCCTGTTCGTTTATCGAATATCTTACGGCTATTGGTGAAGGTCGCTTTGTAGACATGATAACAAATGCAGAGCTGCCGAATGCATTTCATGATGAAATTTTGCAACATTTTAATTTATATGCCCTTTTAGGTGGAATGCCCGAAGTGGTGGCACGATACGCAGCTAACAAAGACATTGTGGCACTTTCTAAAATTTACAATCAATTACTAAATGCCTATAAAAATGATGTTGAAAAATATGCCGATAGCAATACGCAAGCCAATGTAATCCGATATATTCTGGATGAAGGATGGGCTTTTTCGGGTCAAACTATAACTTTAGGTGGATTTGCAGCATCAGCTTATAAAGCAAGAGAAACGGGTGAAGCATTCCGAACCTTACACAAAGCCATGTTACTGGAATTGGTATATCCAACCACCAATGTAATAATGCCGGTGGTTTCCGATCTTAAAAAATCACCAAAGCTTTTTTGGTTGGATGCAGGGTTAGTAAATTACGCCTCTGGGATTCAGAAAGAATTTCTTTTAAAAAAAGATTTAATAGATACCTGGCGAGGTATGGCTGCAGAACAAATTGTAGCGCAAGAGCTTAAAACTTTGAGTTTTGATATAGGTTTGAAGCAAAATTACTGGATGCGTAACAAAAGAGGTAGCACCGCTGAAGTCGATTTTGTCATTGTGTTTGATGGAAAAATAATTCCGATTGAAGTAAAATCAGGGCATAATGCGCACCTAAAATCAATTCATCAATTTATGAATGATGCTAACCACGATATTGCCATTCGGATTTGGTCGGGTAAGTTTAGTGTGGATAGTGTAAAAACGATAAGTGGCAAGGAATTTAATTTAATTAATCTGCCTTTTTATATGATTTCTGCCTTGCCGCATTTACTGTCAAAGATGTAAAAAATCAAACAACAAATGTTTTGCAATCACTTTATTGTGGTTTAATAAAAACGTCCACTTCCAATAAAAAATATTGAGTTGTGGGCGTTGTTTTTTAATTCAATAGTTCTGGTTCTTCTGATAATCAGATATATGCATAGTAGCAAATTTATCAATCAACAATAATTAGGAACGAATAAAACAAAAGTTATACCCCAATAATGCGATTAGGCAATTATCTTTGCATCGTGAAAATTGGGAAATATAAGTTGAAAGCAATCTAAACTTATATCGTTTTAAATTTTAAATCTATTTGAAAAAATGACAAAGAACACAAATTCAAAAATGAATTTACTACGCACATTATTAGTTGTGTTATTTAGCTCAATACTGTTGGGCTTACATGCACAAACCAGAATTGTCAGTGGTGAAGTAATTGATAAGACCACAAAAGAACCCCTCCCCGGAGTTTCAATTCGAATTCAAAATGCTAAAATTGGGACAGTCACTGATATTAATGGAAAGTATTCATTGAGCCTTCCTGCTGGTAATGCCACTCTTATAGTATCGTATATTGGATACAAGACACAAACCGTCTTGGTTCAGGGAAAAGCAAATCTGAATATCTTGCTCGAAGAAGATGCAAAAGGTTTGGACGAAGTAGTAGTAGTAGGATATGCTACTCAGAAGAAAGAAAGTGTGGTAGGTTCCATTTCGCAAGTAAAAGGATCTGATTTGTTGAAAGCCGGCGTGCCTTCGGTTGCAAATGCACTTACAGGTCGTGTTCCGGGACTTATTACCGTACAACAAACAGGCTTACCGGGCTCGAACGATGCCAAAGTGTATATACGTGGTATGTCGTCGTTTACAGGAAGTAGTGCCCCACTGGTACTTGTGGATGGTGTTGAAAGTAGCATGAATGACATTAACCCTTCGGAAGTAGAAAGTATTTCGGTGCTGAAAGATGCTTCGGCAACTGCGGTTTTTGGTGTGAAAGGTGCCAATGGTGTTATCCTGATTACTACCAAACGTGGACAAGAAGGTAAAATGGAAAT
>CAIWIS010000302.1 GCA_903912795.1 uncultured Bacteroidales bacterium | reverse complement strand
CACAAGATGCATCGCGTGCCGAAATTTCATTTTTAAAAGAGTTTGTTTCAGCTGCAAGTTCGTTTGGAGCTTCGCGTGTAAGGTTGGCCGATACGGTTGGTGTGCTTAACCCAATGACTACTTTTGAATTGGTAACAAATATCCGAAGTGTTCAAAAAGAAATTCCGCTCGAAATTCATGCTCACAACGATTTGGGAATGGCAACAGCCAATACATTAGCAGCTTATGTGGCAGGAGCTAATTGCCTGAGTACTACTGTTAATGGTTTGGGTGAGCGAGCAGGAAATGCACCAATGGAAGAAGTGGCTATGGCTTTGGAAATGAGTGCGAAAGTTAATTGTGGGCTTAATACAACAAAGTTTCAAGCGTTAAGCGATTATGTGGCAAAAGTATCAAAAAGACAAGTTGGAGATAGCAAACCAGTTACCGGAAAAATGGTGTTGACTCACGAAAGTGGTATACATACAAATAGTTTGTTGAAAAATCGAAGCTCTTATCAATTGTTTTCGGCTGAAAAAGTAGGACGAAAAGAAGAAGAATTTCTGATAGGAAAACACAGTGGAAAAGCAACGATTGAGTTCTTTATGAGGCAAGCGGGTTTGCTTTTCGACGATGATTTTTGCAACCGATTGCTTGATTTGGTGAAAAAGGCATCCGAAAAAGTGAAAAGAGCATTATCCAAAAAAGAGTTTTTTGACTTGTACACGCAAGAATACATACGTACTATCGATAGTGAATTATCCATTTTAAAATATTAAAAAGCTATGACTACCGAAATAATTATACCCGATGCCGAAATGCTTGAATTGGCAAAATCAAGTTTAAAGTATGCAAATGGCTATTTCTCAACATTTAGTAAAAGTGTAAGCAATGAAAACTCTCGTTTTGATGTAGATTTACTCTACCAAATGGCCATTATGAGTCTCGAGAAATACTATATCGCATTGCTTGCTCGTTACGATTGGAATGCAACGCATCACATGCCTATTGCTATGTATCACGAAGCCGAAACTTTCGAACCGGAACTTACCGACGAAATGAAACAAACGTCGATATTAGTTGGAAAATTTGAAGCAATTTGTACCATAGAGGGCTTTGGCTATCGTCAACCTACAAAGGCTGATTTATTGGTAATGAAAAATGGGATTTTGGATATTAAACATTTAGTAGAAAAGAGATTAGCAGAAGTATAAAAATGGAACAAACGTTTATAATTATAAAACCGTGTGCAATCCGACGCGATTTAATTGGTGAAATTATTCACCGCTTCGAAATGAAAGGAATGCAATTGTGCGCAATTAAGATGATTCAACTCGATGATAAAATTCTGGACGAACATTATGCACATTTGGTTGACCGACCATATTTTCAGCGTATCAAAAATTCGATGATGAAAACTCCTGTAGTGATTAGTGTGTGGAAAGGTGTAGATGTTGTAGAAATTGCACACCACATGGCAGGGGCTACAAATGGTCGCATGGCTGCACCAGGAACAATACGAGGAGATTATAGTGTTAGTATTCAGGAGAATATAGTACATACTTCGGATACAGTGGAAAACGCAAAATTGGAAATTGCACGATTTTTTAAAGAAAACGAAATATTTGATTTTAATCAGTTAAGTAACTCGGTACTTTATGCCGATAATGAAGTTTAAAAAATGAAACAACAAATTAAATCCGAATTGTACGAACTAGAAAAGGTTCGATTTATTATCAAAGATGCGTGCGGATTGGACGTGGCGTATGCCTACGACGATTTGGTTTTTGCGGAACATGGTTTATTTATCTTACAATTTATAGATAAGGAAAGTACTCAACTTGCTTGTTGGTTTAATGCTGAAGTGTATGAAAACGAAGAAATTAAGATGTTCGATTCGTTGGCAAAAACAGCAACGCTGAACAATGCAAGCATTACCTACAAAGGCCGCTTTTGCATGAAACAAAAAGTTGGAACCGACGAAATTGATATTGAATTTGTGGATTTGTAAGTCTAAGACTTTATTCAGTTAACATTGACCCGGGTATTATCCTATGTATAAGTACAAAATTGTCGTGAATTGTATAAATAATGGACATTTTTTTGTAATTTATTCTTCGGGCATTATGTCCGAACTTTATAACCGAATTTAAATTTGAAACAGGGAAACTTTCAGCAGAGATTGCTAATAGGTTTATTTCTTTTCTCAGCTCTTCAACATAAACAGTTGCAGTATGGGGTGATTTGAAAATTTCAGTTATTACAAAACGAAGATTTTCAATATCTTTAAAGGCAAAGG
Organism: uncultured Bacteroidales bacterium; assembly: GCA_903912795.1. Taxonomy (GTDB): domain Bacteria; phylum Bacteroidota; class Bacteroidia; order Bacteroidales; family Paludibacteraceae; genus Paludibacter. Next base: position 867 of record CAIWIS010000302.1, on the reverse strand, counting down.
CGGAAATCCGAATATGATATCTTTTCATAATTTTCGAAGATCAACACCATAATGCTCTTGCAATTTGTCATACAAATTATTAAACGATTCATCTACCGAATACGTTTTAAGTGGTAAACCATTTTCATCAAGTGGGAGTGGATTGTCAATTTTTACAATTTTGCGATGTTTTTCAAGCTCTTGAATTATTTTTCTGCCTTTGGGCGTGCTAACATCTATGTGGGCTGTAACTGTCATAATTTCGATTTTTTATTGATGCAAATATACAAACAATTTTTAGTTTAACGTCAAAATAAAAAGTTTTGTTTAATACTTCTTTTATTTTTGCGCAAACAATCTAAACCAGGCTTTTACCTCTTTCACTCGTCCGGCTTGTTCGTAGGTTTGGCACTTTAATTCCAGCACATTAAAAGCATCCTCCATTTCGTCGGGTGTAAATTTCATCTCATTGTCAGCAAGACCGTTGAGTAATTCTGCTTGCGATTTATAGGCGTAACACGACTTGCGAAAATCATTGTCTGAATCTACTTTAGAAATGAAATTTATTGCGTTTTGTAAGCTCATCTTTAGTTGGTTTATAAAGTTCATAAGGTTATAAAGTTCTTTCGGTAAAATATCATATCATCACCACATTATCAAATCATCACATCATCACATCATCTTCTTCTCTTCATCACAAACATCTGTACTACAACTAGTGCATTCGCCACCACAAACTGTTGCCAATTCCAATGCAGCTTCATGACTATATAAATCGAGTGTTCTGTTTTGATAAAATTGGATATTTTCTTCCAGCAAATTTCCTTTTGCTTTGTAAACATCGAAACCTTTGTTTGACAATATTTTTAATGCCATGGGGTGAATTTG
>CAIWIS010000301.1 GCA_903912795.1 uncultured Bacteroidales bacterium | reverse complement strand
TTCTGTATTCGGAAGGAGTTTGACCGAATTTTAATTTGAAACAACGGCTAAAATATCGAGGATCGTCGATTCCTACCCTGTATGATATTTCTGAAACAGTTAAATTCGTATCTTTAATGTATTGAGCTGCCCGTTCGAATCGAATTTCGCGTACAAATTCAACTGGCGAATAGCCTGTTAAACTTTTTAATTTATTGAAAAACACAGTGCGACTCATATTTAATTTGCTTGCCAGAAAATCAATATTTAAGTCAATATTTTCAATATTCTCATTCATTATAAGCATCAAATGTTCCACAAAAAGTTCATCCTGCGACTGCACATCGAGTGGAGGCAATGAAAAATCGGGTTTAGATGACCCAATTTGTGCACGATAAAATAGCTGTAATTGTTTGCGTTGATGCATCAAATTTTCAATTCGAGCATGTAAAAACGCTGAATTAAACGGCTTTGTGATATAATCGTCGGCACCAGCTTTCATACCAGCCACTTTACTTTCCATGTCGGTAACGGCAGTAAGCAGAATAATTGGAATGTGCGATGTGCGTTTGTCCTCCCTTATTTTAACCGTCAACTCCATACCATCCATTTCGGGCATACGTAAGTCGGCAATAATAATATCGGGCAACAATGATTCTACTTTTTTCCAACCTTTGAGTCCATTTTGAGCTTCGGCTACGCGATAATGATTTTTTAAGCTGTTCTTCAAAAAATGTCGCAATTCGTCATTATCTTCAACAATTAAAATCAAAGGACTAATTTTTTCGTTTTCGAATATCTCAACGGCCACTGGTATTTGTACTTCAGTAGTATCGCTATTCGTATCATCGGGCACTTTTTGATCGGAAACAATAACATCAACATCATCGGATTCGAAATGAGTCACACCCAGTTTGAACTCAATTTTAAAAGTCGACCCTTTGTCCAACTGACTATCAACATGAATAGTAGCATGATGCAAATCGACCATTTTTTTAACCAAATCAAGTCCTATGCCCGTACTTTTCTGAGCAATGCTTTTGATAGTTGATATACTAAAAAAGCGATCGAAAATGAAATTTATTTTTTCCTGTGCTATTCCAATTCCTTCGTCGATAACCGATAAAACAGCAGTATTGGGAGTTGCCTCGGTTTTAACAACTATGCTTTTGCCAGCGGGGGTAAATTTAATGGCATTGGAAATTAAGTTGTAAATAATAGTATCGAAACGCTCAGGGTCGACCCACACTTTTACACCATTGGAAGCATCCTCAATTTTGAATTGAATACTTTTAGCTTCGGCCATTTCAACAAAATTACGACTACAATCGCTTACAAAAGTTCCAAAATCAATCTCTTGAATGGTTAAATGCATTTTGTTGTTTTGCAATTTTCTGAAATCGAGAATCTGATTAATCAACATCAACACCCTATCCAAATTAGTACGTACGTGACTCAGTTGCACTTTTATGGCAGGATCAATATCCTCTTCGAGTAAATTATCGACCGGCAGCGATATTAAAGTGAGGGGGGTACGTAATTCATGCGAAATATCCGTAAAAAACCGAAGTTTCATATCGGTCATCTGCTTTTCGAGCTGCACATTGTTTTTGAGTTTGAATATGGTTAAAAACACGTAAAGTGTTAAACCAAAAAGCCCCACTAAAAGTATAAAATAAAGTATCTTAGCATATATCGATTGCCAAAAAGAAGGAAGTACTTCGATTTTAATCTGTCGTTCGTTAGCTAGCCATACACCTTCGCTATCGGTAGATTTTACTCTGAAAATATAACTTCCAGGATGGAGTGAAGTATAAGTA
>CAIWIS010000300.1 GCA_903912795.1 uncultured Bacteroidales bacterium | reverse complement strand
CCGAAACCGCCAATCTGCAAGCACTTGTCACCAACGTATTGCAACCCCTGCGCGAACTCTACGGCAAACCCATAAAAGTAAATTCAGGTTACCGCTCCGCAGCCGTAAACCGCGCCATAGGCGGAGCCACCAACTCGCAACACAGCAAGGGCGAAGCCGCCGACCTCGACGCAGCCGACAACGCCTCCCTCTTTCTCCTTATCCGCCAATTCCTACCCTTCGACCAACTGATATGGGAAAGTGGCACTGACACCCAACCCGACTGGGTTCACGTGAGCTACCGTACTTCCGGTAATAGAAAGCAGGTACTGCGAATGAAAGTGGTGGGAGGGAAAAAGGTTTATGAAAGTTATTGATTTTTTAAGAAATAAGGTTAATAATTTGAGAATAAAGAGTATATTTGTTGTCGTTAAAAAAAACAAGGGTGCATAACCCGATATTTATTGAATATGTGCTGTAAAATATGGTATATATAACTGAAATATGTGTAAGATGCGCATATATTCTTGTTAGCGGTAAGCATAAAAAATAAAAATGAAAACAGACATAGAAAAAGTCATAACAGAAATAAAAGACAAGAAACTTAAGGCAATTGAGTCTGTTAAATATAGTACCGACAGAATTGATATAGTTGTTATTTCGTTATCAACAGGTGCAATTGCTCTTACGATAAACATAATTTCAAATTTAAAGGAATGTGAATTAACAAATTTAATTTGGTTTCTGAAATTAAGTTTATTGTCATTTGTTGTTTCAATTATTTTAAATTTATTATCGCAATTATCTTCCTTTTATCACTTCAAGCTTAAAGTAGAAAGATTTGATATTCAAATTGAAAATTTGAGAAAAACAAGTGAAAAGGATGATGAAAAATCTAATACTTATAAAACGAAAATGTTTTATTACAACAAGATAACCAATATTTTAAATTATTTAAGTACATACTTGTTGATTATTGGTATAATATTACTATCATTATTCTTTATAATTAAATACTAGCATCATGAGTGAAAAGGACAAAGACATTATTAAGAAACAGCAAGAAATAGCAGATTCAAAAAAAATTGAACGACTTAATAATTCGGACATACAAAAAAAATCCGAAGGAGGAAAGTTAGTATATAAAGGGTCAATTGAGGGTCGAAAAGTAAATAGAGATTTTGAGGGTCGTGTTTCTACAGGCGATGATGATTAATAAAACTTTACTTTAAAGTATCAAGAATCAACATCAAATATTAAAATCAAAAATATGGCATTAAGTTGGAACGAAATAAAAGACCGAGCATTACATTTCTCGAAAGAATGGGCTGACACTTCAAACGAAGAAGCAGACGCAAAACCATTTTTGCATGACTTTTTTGAAGTGTTTGGTATAACAAGAAAACGAGTTTCTACTTTTGAACACAAAGTAAAAAAACTTGACGAAAGTAACGGTTACATTGACTTACTTTGGAAAGGAACAATTCTGATTGAAATGAAAAGTCGGGGGAAAAACCTCGACAAAGCATACCAACAAGCCATTGACTACACTCACGGACTAAAACAACATGAATTACCAAAATACATTCTTATTTGTGACTTCGAGATTTTCAGACTTTATGACCTCGAAGAAAACAAAACCGTAGAATTTAAACTTAACGACTTTGTAAACAACGTTCAACATTTTGGCTATATTCTTGGCTATCAGAAAAACGTTTACAAAGAACAAGACCCCGCAAACATAAAAGCAGCGGAATTAATGGGAAAACTTCACGACCGTTTGAAAGAAATCGGGTATAGCGGACACCCGTTAGAAGTTTATTTGGTTAGAATTCTGTTTCTGCTTTTTGCGGAAGACACAACAATTTTCAACAAACAACAATTTCAAGACTTTTTAGAACAGCGAACAAACGAAGACGGCAGCGATTTAGCTTCCAAACTTCAAGAACTTTTTCAGGTACTCAACACAGCAAAACATAATCGTTTCAAGAATCTTGACGAACAATTGGCTGACTTTCCGTATGTAAACGGAAAACTCTTTGAAGAAAACTTACCTACGGCAAGTTTCGACAAGAAAATGCGCCAAGCGTTGTTGGATTGCTGTTACATTGATTGGAGCAAAATTTCTCCTGCAATTTTCGGCTCTATGTTTCAAAGCGTTATGAATCCCACTGAACGCAGGAACTTAGGAGCACATTACACCAGTGAAACGAATATCCTTAAACTAATCAAACCTCTTTTTCTGGACGACCTTTGGAAAGAATTTGAAAGTATCAAAGATAACAAAAACAAACTTCCCGAATTCCACAAAAAACTAAGTACGCTTAAATTCCTCGACCCTGCTTGCGGTTGCGGAAATTTCCTCGTTATAACTTATCGTGAATTGCGATTGTTGGAATTGGAAATTCTGAGAAACATGTATAAAAGCGGACAACAAGTAATTGACATTAGCGATATTATTTGGCTTGACGTGGATATGATGAACGGAATTGAATATGAAGAATTTCCCGCCCGAATTGCCGAAGTTGCGATGTGGCTAATTGACCACCAAATGAATATGGTAATCAGCAACGAGTTTGGACAATATTTTGCACGTTTGCCATTGAAGAAAGCGGCTAAAATTATTCATGGAGATGCTTTAGAAACCGAATGGGAAAGCATTGTTTCCAAAAGTGACCTTTCGTTTATTCTAGGAAATCCGCCTTTCATTGGTTCGAAAATAATGAAACAAAACCAGCGTGACCAGATTGTAAAACAGTTTGACAACTCAGAAGGTAGCGGAGTTCTTGACTATGTGACAGGTTGGTATTTAAAAGCAGCTAAATTTATTCAAGAAACAAGAATAAAAGTTGCTTTTGTTTCGACAAACTCCATTGTTCAAGGCGAACAGACAAGCATTCTTTGGGGACAAATGCTAAACAAATACGGCATTAAAATTCATTTTGCTCACCGCACTTTTAAATGGAGTAACGAAGCAAAAGGAAATGCGGCTGTTTATT
>CAIWIS010000299.1 GCA_903912795.1 uncultured Bacteroidales bacterium | reverse complement strand
TAGAAACTGGAAACAGATACAGTGAAAAGGTTGAACCTTACAACAAAAATGTAAAAGAAGAACAAATTGAAACTTCAAAAAAAAGATTAGTAGTAAAGAATAAACTCTCTAAAGAAAACTGTAAAACAGAATATGAAATTGAAACAGAATAATTTATAATCATTGGTTGACAAATGAATCTCAAATTGAACAGTGAATAACTATTAAAAAAATACATTATGCCGAATCTCGAGAAAACGCTTAAATTAAATCGATGTCCACATTGCTCAGTTGACAACCCCAATCTTGTTTCCGTAATTAATGAATTAGTTACAACTTCAGACAATGGAACTAATAGTCGAATTTGGTTAGTATATAAATGTATGCGTTGTGGTGGTATTGTAACTGCAAATTGCACTCCGCAGTCAAGAGTAGTTCAAAACATATATCCTATGAGTGAATCAGTAAACGAAATTTTGCCGGAAAAAGTAAAAGCATATTTACAGCAAGCTATAGACAGCACTTTTGCTCCTGCTGGTTCAGTAATGTTATGTGCAAGTGCAATAGATGCAATGCTCAAAGAAAATGATTTAAAAGATGGTAGCTTATATACGAGAATAAATAAAGCAGCAGAAGCTGGTTTACTAACAAAAGAAATGGCAAAATGGGCTCACCAAGTTCGGCTTGATGCAAACGACCAAAGGCATTCTGATACTGAAGCAACGCTGCCAACTGTTAACGACGCAAAGCAATCCATTGAATTTGCACAAACATTAGCTGAATTTTTATTTGTATTACCGTCGAAAGTTAAGCATGGTATTGAATCGACAAAAACAGAATGAAAATATGGATATAATATTTATTGACACTTCAGTCTTTGAAGAAAATAACTTTCTAGAAAGTCATAGAATAAATCAGATACTCAAATTAGGTGAGGAAGGATACATAAAAATAATTCTACCTGAGATTACCAAAAAAGAAATAATAAACCGAGCAAGAAAAAATGTTGCTGACGCTGTATCAAGTTTTAAGAAATATAGAGATGGAACTAGAATTTTAAGGAACGCACCTTCTTTAAATAAAAAATTCGAACCTATAAACGAAGTTGAATGCAATCTTGAAATTGAGAATATTATAGATGAGCGTTTTAATATCTCTAAAGTAGAAATTATTGAATATCCAACTTTAAACATTGGTATTGTTTTTAGTAAATACTTCAACAAAGAATTGCCTTTTAGCGAAGGTATTAAAAAAAATGAATTTCCAGATGCTTTTGCTCTTGTTACAGTTGAAGAGTGGTGCAAAAGAAATAAGAAAACATGTTTCGTATTTGCAAAAGATAACGACATTATAAAATACAAAAGTGACTTAATTCAATTTGTTGACTATGAAAAGTATCTAAGTACGAAGCTGGAAGAAGTTGAAACACTTAAACAACGCAATCAAAGATTAGCACATGTAAAGAATCTATTCTACCATGACAAAGAGGATATTGTCTCCGAAGTAAAAGACTGGATCTCTTCTGAACTTTATGATGAGAGCACTTATTTAAAATACACAAATTATCATGAGATTCATGATATAGAAATTGGAGAAATTGAAGTAGAAATTGAAGATTTTCAAATAACAAGTATATCTGACTCTGCAATTACCTTAGAATGTATTTCAGATATTGCATATTTTGTTGAAATCACGTACGATAACGAAAATGATGCAATGTATGATGACGAAGAAAAGGTATGGCATTATTATTCAACTAGAACAGGTAGAATTGAAGATTCAAAGTCTATATATTTGACACTAAAATACGAAATACCACCTGCAGGAGAACAATTTGCACAACTATTAATAGAAGAAATAAACGAAGGGAGAGATTTGAATATTGAATCAGCTTGGAAATAAAAACCAAAAACCAGCCCTCGCTGCCAGTAGCCTGTAATCACGCGCTGGGCTGGGCGTTGGCTCTGCCTACGTCCTGCGAAAAGCCGGCCTCTGGCTGGCATATTAGGAAATAAACATTTAAAGCTGGAGCATTAATCCGTCAGTGGACGGACAAGTTTTTTACCGGTCGTAGGTTGGAGCGATACGACCAGCGTGCAGTGCAAGGGTTTAGGTTATGGCGAGCGGGGGGAGGCGCAAACCGCCAAATGCGTTTAGTCTAGGTCGTTAGGCGGCATAATAAAAAAAACAATTTCAAAATTAAAAATATGGACAATCTGAAATTATTGAAATATAAAAAGAAATTAATATTATT
>CAIWIS010000298.1 GCA_903912795.1 uncultured Bacteroidales bacterium | reverse complement strand
ATGTTATTATTTTGAATCGTTGTATTTGTTGCTTTTGCATCATTTACATATATGCCACCAGTATATTTTGTTGCACCATCCTTAACAATACAGTTTGAAATGGTATTTCCATCTTCACCGGTGACGTTTGTGGCACCAGCCACAATCGCAATAGCACCGGTAGCAGCAGTACAAATACTTTGCGTCGTAATATTCTTAATGGTATTATTACTTGCATCATTGGTTATAAGCACACATTGCGAAACTGTAGGGGTTGGAGTGGTTGGAACAGTTGAATTGTCAATCACAAACTTAGTGGCATCTAACCCGTCGATAGTTACATAAGTAGCGCCACTTAAATTAAATATCTGAGTCGTTGCAGCAGTAAATGTAAACGTAGTTGCATTGCCTGCTTTGGGTTGAATGGTGATGCCATTCCCGGCACTGTTAGCATTGGTTTTAGCACCCAATGTAATAGGATACGTTTCACCGGCAGGACTATAGTTGCTTTGCAACTCAATCACATAGCCACCCGTAGCATCTGTAATGGAAGCATAAGCCAATGCAATAGTTGTAAAACTAGCAGGCGAAGGGCCAACAGTAATTGTTGTAGCCGCTTTGGCACTAACTACCATAAGCAGTAGCACCGCAAGTGCCATCGTTTTTAAAAAGAGATGATTTTTTTTCATGACATTATTTTTATTTAGAGATTAACATTTCTGATTGTAAAAAATAGTTGATTTTACAACATCACAAAAATATCTAAGTTGACTTGCTTCTTATTCATAATTAATTGAAATTTAACTATGTAATCGTTTACAATACAATAAAAATCGTTGTAATCGTTTACGAAATGGAATAATAAAGAAAAAAAATCGTCTTGCATTTTCATGCAAGACGATTTTTAAATTAAACTCAATCCTTTAAACTCAATATCAATATACAATTAGTTTTTGAATTGTCGAACCTACTTTGACAATATACAATCCTTTATTAATTCTAATTATTGAATTATCTGAGTTCAATAATTCAGATTTTACTAATTGACCGGAGAAATTATATACATTTGCTAACTTCCCTTTTGCATTTGAAATGGATATAGCTTGGTTAATTCCATAAACTTCATTTTTTGTTTTGTTGTCAACTGTATTTTTAATACCAGTACCAAAATCGTAATGATAAGCACCAATAGTATTCGTATGAGAAATACCGGTAATATCAGTTGTAGGAACTGTACCCCAAGGAACTAAACTATAAGCAGTATAATTAGGCATAGCTACTAAAGACAAATAAGCAGCAGATAATATGTTATGTATACTGAAGTTTGCAGCACGCATAGCATCGTATGCGGTTCCACTTAAACCAAGATAACCTGCAGTAGCTGTTGCACCAGAAAATAAGAAATCAGCAACTGTTTTACCTGAAGTAACTCTTGCAGTAGTAAGGGCTGCTGAGGTACCACTTAATGTTCCATAAACCACACCACCTAGATAGTTCGTGGTTATTGTAGCATACAAATCTGCTTTTGCATCACCAGTAACAATACTGTTCACAATAAGTCCCGGGCCATCAAACTCTACAGAGGCATTTCCTGTACCTGTTACATTATTTACAATAGTTGAGTTTATAATTTCTACAGCAGTATGCGTTGCATCAATAGCTTTTGAGCTGATAGCACCACCCTTGGTCGTAGCTGAATTATTGTAAATCACACAGTTCTTAATAATCGCTTTTAAATCAGTTGCAGTTGCAGCACTTCCGGCATAAATTGCTCCACCTTCGGTTGTAGCAAAGTTATTACGAACAATTGAATTTGAAAGTGTACCACCATATTTATTGAAGTAAACAGCACCGTAAGAAGTAGAACCAAAACAATCTTCAATTAAACATTGGTCAATTATAGAACTTGAATTAGTAAGTTGAATAGCACCAATTGCCGATTTAATTTTACGTACAATACAACGTTTCATAGTACCCTGTTTACCAGAAGCATCGTCAGCAGAACCAGGTAAGCCAATACTTATAGCTCCTGAATATGATCCATATTTGAAGTCAGTTAGGGTTACGCCATTCACTTCACCACCAGCATCGATACGAATAAGACGTTCACCATCAGTAGTACCTGCATCGGCATATTTAAAACCTGTTCTTCCTGAAAGTACAGTAGCATTAGTCAATTCCCATGCCTCAATAATTCCATTTCCATCCAAATCCGAAGTAGCACGTACATCCAGGTTGATGGAAGACTCATCACCGGTGAAACCACCATAAATTTTACCGGTTGTCAATTGGGTGCCAGTTGCAGCTACCCCGGTAATGGTATATGTACCTGCGGCAAAATAATAAGTGGCTGCTGTAGCAGGTGTGTTATCAGCTAAATAAGCCAGATTAAAGTTATCTGTTGTAATAATTTGATCAGCAGCAGCTCCAATATTAGCCCATTTTGTACT
>CAIWIS010000297.1 GCA_903912795.1 uncultured Bacteroidales bacterium | reverse complement strand
GCGCTTTTCAATCGATCAGTTATTGATTGATTTACAGGAAACTATTGCCTTGGGCATCGATAAGATTTTGCTTTTTGGCGTAATTACCGATGATTTGAAAGATGAAGTTGGTTCAGCTGGTTACGATCCCGATTCGTTGGTTTGTAGGGCTGTTCGGGCTATTAAAAAACAATATCCGAAACTTGTTGTTTTTACCGATGTGTGTTTGTGCGAATATACTTCGCATGGACATTGTGGTTTACTGAAAGGAAAAACTATAGATAACGACAGCACCTTGCCTTTGCTGGCAAAAATTGCATTGGTACATGCGCAGGCCGGAGCCGATTTTGTTGCGCCATCGGCCATGATGGACGGACAGATTCAGGCATTGAAAGAAATTTTGAAAGAACATAATTTATCAACAAAAGTATTGGCTTATTCGGCTAAATATTCTTCGAACTTTTACGGTCCGTTTCGCGATGCAGCGGGTTCGGCTCCCAGCTTTGGCGACCGCAAAACCTATCAGATGGATTACAGAACAAGCCGACAGGGAATAGAAGAAATTCAGGCAGATATCGAAGAAGGTGCTAATTGGGTAATGGTGAAACCCGCACAGGCTTATCTGGATATTATTCAGCGTGCAAGTGTGGCATTTCCCGAAGTTCCGCTGGCAGCTTATCAGGTTTCGGGCGAATATGCATTGCTGAAAAATGGTGCAGAAGCAGGTTTAATCAACGAAGAACAAGGATTTTTGGAATCGCTAACGGCCATCAAACGCGCCGGAGCAAATTATATAATTACCTATTATGCAAAGGATTTTGTCCGAAAAGGCTTATAACGAAGCTGTTAAATACATTCCCGGAGGTGTAAACAGTCCGGTGCGCGCGTTGCGAAGCGTGGGCGAAGCACCACTTTTTATCGCCAAAGCCGATGGCGCAACCCTGACAGATGTGGATGGTAATCAGTTTACCGATTTTTGCCTCTCGTGGGGTGTATTTATTTTGGGGCACAATCACCCAAAAGTAAGGCAAGCTGTAAATCAGGCCATTGAATTGGGTACAAGTTACGGAATTCCTACTTTGCAGGAAACTGCTTTGGCCAAATTAGTCGTCGAAGCGGTTCCTTCAGTGGAGAAAGTGCGATTTGTCAGTTCGGGAACCGAAGCGGTAATGAGCGCTATTCGTGTAGCTCGTGGCTTTACCAATCGGAATATTATTGTCAAGTTTGATGGAAATTACCACGGACATGCGGATCATTTGCTGGTTTCGGCAGGTTCGGGTGTAGCGCAACTCAGTGGAAGTTCATCGAGTGGTGTTCCTGCCGATTTTACAAAATATACTTTGAGTCTTCCTTACAACGATGTGGAAGCGGTAAAAGCACTTTTCGAAAATCAGGGAAATGAAATTGCAGCTGTAATTCTTGAACCTGTTGCAGCCAATATGGGTGTCGTCATTCCTACGGCTGAATTTCTGAAAATTTTGCGCGAAATTACCACGCAATTTGGTGCTTTGTTGATTTTCGACGAAGTTATCACCGGTTTTCGTTTGGGACTTGCAGGAGCGCAGGGCAGGTTAGGAGTGAAGCCGGATTTATCGACTTTTGGCAAAATTATCGGTGGAGGTTTTCCGGCAGCAGCTTTTGGTGGACGAGCTGACATTATGGACTTACTCGCACCACTCGGACCGGTTTATCAGGCCGGAACATTGTCAGGCAATCCGGTCGCAATGGCTTCGGGTATTCAAACTATTTCGCTGCTGAGTGAACCTGATTTTTATACGAATCTTGAAACAAAAAGTAATGCCTTTATTGCTGAATTAAAAGATATTATCAAAGGAAGAGACATTGTATTGAATCACATTGGTTCTATGTTTACGCTCTTTTTCAGCGAACACGAAATTTGTAATTTCGATGATGTAAAACGAAGTGATACTGACCGTTTTGCATTGTATTTCAGAGAATTGCTAAAAGAGAATATCTATATTTCACCATCTGCCTTCGAAGCTAGTTTTAT
>CAIWIS010000296.1 GCA_903912795.1 uncultured Bacteroidales bacterium | reverse complement strand
GAAATTGGATGATCCAATTTTAGAGGTTCGATTTCATGCCGGTAACCCAGCCTATTTAGATGGTCGGTTTGAGTATTTTAAATCTCGCTTGGCATATTATGAAAGCGAGTTGAAGCGCAAGCACGTAACCCGCCGGATTTTGTGGCAAGAGTATCGTTCAGAGCAAGGGCAAGGTTATGGTTATACGCAGTTCTGCTATCATTTATCGCAACAACTGATTGCTCGCAAACCATCCATGGTTTTGACCCATAAGCCGGGTGAGAAGTTGTTTGTCGATTTTGCAGGTGATAAAATCTCGTACATTGATCCACAAACAGGCGAGATTATTTATTGTCAGGTATTTGTGGCTTGTTTACCCTTTTCGGATTATAGCTTCGCCATGGCTGTTCGTAGTCAAAGTATCGAAGATTTTCTTTATGCCTTATCCTGCGCTTTAGTCCATTTTGGTGGAGTGCCACAAGTTTTAGTACCTGATAATCTCAAGTCAGCCATTGTAAGAGCCAACCGTTATGATCCCGAAGTGAATCGTGCATTGGAAGATTTTGCCAATCATTACAACTTTACGGTTATACCTGCCCGTGTGCGAAAACCACAGGATAAGGCTCTTGTAGAGAATCAGGTAAAGCTTATTTATTCAAGGGTTTATGCCAAATTGCGTAATCAGCAATTCTTCGACTTACAATCGCTCAACGCAGCCATAAGTCAAAAGGACAAGGAGCATACACAAACCCGAATGCAGCAAAAACCCTATTCGCGCGAAGAAAAGTTTTTGGCCGAAGAAAAAGCTCTTTTACAGCCACTACCCGAAACATCCTTTGAATTGAAGTATTACCGCGAATTGAAAGTGGCAAAGAACAACCATGTTTATCTGGCTCAGGATAAGCATTATTACAGTGTTCCTTTTGCCTACACGGGTATGCAGGCAAAGGTTATCTTTACCCGTTCATTGGTTCGCATTTACGTCAAAGGCGAGTTGGTTGCTTCGCATGCACGGAACTATGGTCAAGGGGCTTATTCTACTGTAATTGACCATTTATGTTCTCACCATCAACATTATCTGGATAGAAGTCCAACATTTTATGCTAAACAAGCAGCCAAAACTTCAATCGTATTTGCACAATTGGTGGAACTTATGTTCAGTAGTGGGCGACACCCGGAACAACTTTATCGCAGTTGTGACGGATTGCTGAGCTTGCAGCGAAAAACAGAACCGGTTACTTTTGAAAAAGCCTGCCAAATAGCTATTGATAATCAAAACTATTCATACGGTTTTATAAGTAAAATTCTTACAAACAAAATGACTGAGCAGCCCCAAATAATCACCGAAAAACCACTGCCAAGTCATTCAAACATCAGAGGCAAAGAGTATTACGCACAAAATCAACAATCACTAAATTTTAAATAAAACATGACACAAATTGAAACACAAATGACTCAATTGCGCTTGCAAGGCATGGCGCAGAGTTGGAAAATTATGTTGGAAACACGAAGAGTACATGAACTTTCGTTCTCCGATGGGTTGGAGCTGTTGCTGCAAGCAGAACAAGAGCAACGTACCAATAGGCGTTTTGCCCGTTTGCTCAAAAATGCTCATTTCCGATACCAGGCTTCGATAGAAGAACTTAACTTTGACCCTTCAAGAGGATTGGATAAATCGCTGGTTTCCAACTTAGCAATGGGGCAGTATATTGAGAAAGGCGAAGCTGTATTGATAACCGGATCGGCAGGTTGCGGAAAAAGTTTTCTTGCCTCTGCATTAGGACAACAGGCTTGTGCTCAGGGATATTCGGTGGAATACTGCAATGCTCAAAAATTATTGCTGCGTTCCAAAATGGCTCGATTAGAAGGCTCTAGCTTGAAATTCTTCGACAAACTGGCTAAAACCAACTTGCTTATATTGGATGACTTTGGACTTACACATTTGGATAGCCAACAACAACTGGATTTAATGGAAATAATCGAGGACAGACATGGACGTGCTGCAACAATCATTTCTAGTCAGTTACCTGTAGAAAGTTGGTTCGATGTGATTGGAGAAGAGACAATTGCAGATGCTATCTTGGATAGATTAGTACATGCATCATACAGAATTGAATTAAAAGGTGAAAGTCTAAGAAAAAAACGGTAATTTTGTCAGTCGATTGTGTTTTTTGAACCACAACCTAAGGGGTGGTCAATATCACCGGAATATGACCATTTAGATGGTCAGTATCGCCGAAATATCCACATATCCCCAATACTTAGCTTTGTTATGTTTAATATTGATGTAGGGGTGTCGAAAAATATGTTCGTACATCATTTCTTATGTCTAAAAATAAT
>CAIWIS010000295.1 GCA_903912795.1 uncultured Bacteroidales bacterium | reverse complement strand
TTTGAAACATTTGCTGAAATAGCTGGCTGTGCTAAAACCTACTGTATAAGCAATTTCGGAAATATTGAGTTCGTCGTGTTCGTTGAGCAACATTTCGGCTGCTTTGGCCAATCGAATGGACACGATAAATTCGTTGGGTGTTTGGCCTGTTATGCCTTTAATTTTGTCGAATAGTTTGGAACGCCCAACGCCCATTTCGCGGGCAAAATCCTGAGCTACAAATTCAGTTTGGTCGATGTGATTTAGTACTATGGCGCGTGCCTGATCCAAAAACTTCTGATCGAGCGTGTTGGATGTAACTTCGCTTACTTTTATGTGTGGGTCGTTCCTGAATTTTTGTTGAAGTAGCAATCGGTTGCTTATCAGGTTTTTAACCTTTGCTTTAAGCAGTTTATTGCTAAATGGTTTGGTAATATAATCGTCGGCACCAGTTTCCAATCCTTCAATTTTAAATTCTTCAGTGGCTTTCGCCGTAAGCAATATAATGGGAATATGACTGGTTTGGATATTGCGTTTCAGTTTCGAACAAAGTTCCGTGCCCGTAACTTTTGGCATCATCACATCCGAAATGATTACTGATGGTTGAATTTCGATGGCTCTGCGCACCCCTTCTTCACCATCTTCGGCTTCGTAAATCTTATAAGTCGATTCGAAAATACTGCGTATCAGTCTACGAGCCTCTGCATTATCCTCTACAATCAATAGCGATAAATGCTGATTATCAGTCAAATCAAATAATTCAGCGCTGTTTTCGGCTTCGTCAACTTCTATTAAATCGAAGGATTTCAGCGTTGAACCTGAGTTTTCGTGCATTTCGGTGGCGAAATCACTTTCTTTGTAATGTGCGTTGCCTTTTAATAATTTGATGGTAAATACAGTTCCATTTTCGTCAGAATGTACCGAAATTTCGCCGGCATGTTCGGCCAGAATTTGTTTACAAAGTGCCAATCCTATTCCACTACCTTTGCGTTTCGGGTTAACTTGTATGGTGTCAATCTGAAAATACGGATCAAATATATGGTCAATTTTCTCTTTCGAAATACCTATACCGTTATCTTCAATCTGAACCTGAACCAAATAGGGAGTTTCGGTAATTAACATCGACACTTTTCCATGCACATCGTCCACAAACTTAAATGCATTCGAAAGCAAATTATAAAACACTTTCTCCATCTGAGTTCTGTCCAACCATAGCGTAACATCGCTTTGCTTGCTGTAATTAAACTCAATGGCATGATATTTTGCATAATCGGCAAATGCTTTGTAAATATCGTCTAATAAGGAATCGAAATTAACTTCCTGAACTTTCAGACTGTTGTAGCCAAGTTCCAATTTCCGGAAATCGAGCAGTTCGGTTACCAAATTATTCAATCGGAGGACATTTTTGTGTGTACTGATTATTTTAGCCTGATTTTCTTTTAAGGTTTTGGGGTTTTCAAGAATTGACTCTAACGTGCCGGAAATCAGTGTTAAAGGCGTACGGAATTCATGCGATATATTGGTGAAAAACTCTAATTTCGATTGATTCAATTGGTTAATCTGTATTTTTTCACGTTGTTCGGATTTTACTCTGTTTTCCAGAACAATGCGGTTTCGGTACATCCGTTTTACCCATAAAAAAATGAAAATACCAAGCAAAATATAAAGAACAACCGCATACCAAGTTCGATAAATAGGCGGTATTACGCTGATTTGCAAACTCTTTTCGCCAATCACTGCGCCTCTTACACCACTCAGACCCTGTACCCGCAAGGTGTAACTGCCTGGATTCAGGTTGGTATAAGTAACACTCGCTTGGTCACCGGCTTCAATCCAATCTGCATCAAAGTTCTCTAATTTATAGCGATAGGTATTTTTACTTGTTTTAATGTAGTTACATGCCGAATAATCTATTGTGAACACATTCTGACCGGGTTTAAGCTTTATTTTGTCGGTAAAAGCCAGGGTGTTATCCAAAATTCCGGATTCATCCTGAGGAGTGATTTCTTTGTTATTTACATACAGCGACTCAAAGCTTATGTTGTGTTGTTGCTTTTGGTTCAGAATTGCCTTTTCGTTGAACGACACTAATCCGTGAATACCACCCACAAACAGCTCACCATTATTCGAAAGATACAATGCATTCTGATTTAATTCATCAATGGGAAAACCGTTTTTTTGTGAATAGTTAAAAACCTTATCCCTGTCAACATCAAATAGCGAAAGCCCTTTGGATGTGGAAATCCACAAACTTCCATAATTCGACTCCCTGACACCCAAAATAAAGTTACTCGGAAAGTTGTGCGTGGTTATGTTGTACACTTCAAATCGATCTTTATCCCTGTTGTATTTATTCAGTCCACCACCGGAGGTGCCAATCCACAAACGGAAAAGGTGGTCTTCGTACAAACAGGAAATATTGTTGTCGCCGATCGAATTTGAGTTAGTCAGTGATGAATAATAGCGTTTCAGCACACCCGTTTTCTGCTCATAAGCAAGCAAGCCGTAGTCTTCGGTACCTATCCAAAGTGTTCCAAAACTGTCTTCGAGCAGGCAATTGGCCATTACCGTTACAATTTGTTTTTTTATTTTATCGAAGAAAAGACTGAATCGGTTATTCGTTGCATCGTATTTGACCACGCCTTTTTCTGTAGCCAACAAATAAGCACCTTTGTAAGGTAAAATATCGCGAACAATATTCGACGCTATGGATGTGGCATCGGTTGGGTTATGCATAAAAATCTTTATGTTGCCCGTCGGAATATCCATTACATTTAATCCTCCTAAATGCGTGCCAATCAATAATGTTTTTTTGTCTTTCAGATAAAGCGAGCGGATAATATCCTGCGAAAGTCCGGGTTTTCCTTCCACATGCATGAAGTGAACGAATTTTCCGGTTTGTCGGTTCAGAAAATTCAAACCACCACCTTCGGTAGCAATCCAAAGATTCGATTTGTAATCTTCGATAATTTCGCCAACAACCCCACAACTGGTTCCTCTGTCGCCCTCATTTACCACCGCATATTGCGTATAAAAATCATGATTATAGTAATTTATGCCACCAAAAAAAGTACCAATCCACATCCCGTTCTGCTTATCGCGAAGCAAGGCATAGATGCTGTTTTGCGACAAGGATTTTTCCCGATTATCGTCGCTTGTAAAATTCTGAATGCTAAAATTTGTTGGATTTACCACCGATAATCCTTTGAAAGTGCCTATCCACACATTGCCCTTTACATCCTGCTCAATATCGCGCACCAAATTGCTCGGAATTGAACCTGCGTTGTTATTATTGTTGTGTGCAAAATGATGCAACATCTGGCGTTTATTGTTTAATAAAAAAACACCATTGTCAGTTGTGCCTATCCATAAGCGCTTCTGATTATCCATAAAAGTAATAGTTGCCATACAATCCATTACTTTTACCAAAATACCGCTTTTATAATGAGCAAAAACTCCAATATTTGTCGAAATCCACAAAGTTTGGTCTTTGTCAGTATTAAAATACGTAACGCTTCCCGTGAAATTGGGCAATATAGGACTTTCCTGAAACGATTTGGAAGTTTCATCCAACATAAACATGCCTGCTTTTGTACCAACAAAAATAACTCCGTTGTATTTAATTATGGAAATAACTCCTTGTCGCGGAAAACTTGTGAATTTAGAGTTTTCGATATTCAGATGTGTAACACCCGATTTAGTTACCACCCACAAATTACTGTTGTAAATTTTTATGTCGTTTACAAAATGCCCCAGAAGTGAGTTTGAGTTTCCTCTTGCCTGACGAAAAATTTTAATTTTGGTGCCATCATACACATTGAGTCCATCGCGCGTACCAATCCAAATTCGACCAATACTATCCTGAGCCAACGCAGTAACCGAATTTTGGGATAGTCCGTGTGATACATTCAGATAGTCGAACCGAATGTTTTCAGAATGGAGGTTGCTCAAAGCGAAGAACAATAGAAATCCAACAATAATTTTAAATGATTGTCTAAAACTACTGCAAGTTTGTATAAAGTAGATTGTATGGATAAATCTATTTTTCAAAGTAAGAATATGTTAATTTTTTTATGTTCAAATTACGATTCATTTTTTGAGAGTAAACTTCAGTACTATTTAGATTTAGTACATTTAATAGAATTTTCAGAAATTATTTCCAAAGATACAAACAACCAATTAAAAAATGATAAATTTTTTATTAATATCAGAAAAAAATGAATAAGTTCATTTCGATTTCTTTGCAGCGTCATTAATACGCTGACTTGCTTTTTTACAATAAAAAAATTATAATGGAAAAGAAAATAAACTTAAACACTTAACTGTCAATCACATAAGTACTAAAACCGTCCCAGCTCCAGCCCTTTTCACATCCAATGGCTTTCCAAAATCATCATACACACCAAACTCAACTAAACGGCTACAACAAGAATAAGGGTGTCGCTGGT
>CAIWIS010000294.1 GCA_903912795.1 uncultured Bacteroidales bacterium | reverse complement strand
TCCTGGAGCGAGCGATAATGTATTTATAGAAGGAAATAAAACAGTAACGCTCAATGCAAATACGGCTAACTTAAATGCCTTAACCATAAGTTTAGGGAGTATATTAACGACTACTTCGGCATTTAATTTAACTGCTTCAACTATCACTGTAAATGGCACTTACATAAATGGCAGTTCAGGAACTGTAACCGGAACTATGACAGTAGGTGCAACCGGGACGTATCAACACAATCAGGATGGTGGTATAGTGCCCACAGCAACCTGGAATACAACTTCGACATGTATAATTACCGGGTATGTATCGCAAGCAGGAGGTTCAAATGGTGATTTAACGCCATTTCAAACAAGTATGATACAAAACTACGGAAATTTCACTTGGAACTGTTCAGGGCAAACGGCTGCATTTTCGCTTGGTGGTACAGTTTCAAATGTAAGTGGGAATTATTCTGTTATCAGTACCGGAACCGGATCACTTGCTGTGGGAGGCGTAGTGGAAGGTAACTTAACAATAGGCAGTAATTTTATTCAAAGTGGCGGCACATTTCAAATTTCTTCATCAGCAGGCAGAACTATGACTGTGAATGGAAATTTCATTAAAACAGGTGGAGTATTTGACTTAACATCAACAACGATAGCAGCCAATGCGTGTATACTCAATTTAAAAGGAAATTTTAGTTTTGCCGGAGGTACTATTACCGAAACAGGAGCAACTTTAACCAGCGAAATAGACTTCTCGGGAGTAGGAATTCAAACATTTACTTCGACAGGTACTTATAGCAATAAGTTTAACATAGCTATTTTAGCAGGTGCTACTGTTGATTTTGGTACTTCAATTCTTAGTTCAGGAATTAATGGCAATTTTACATTAAATGCTGGAGCTACGCTTATTACTGCAAATACGAATGGAACGGGTGCTCTGACAACGTCAAATGCAAATGGCACAATTCAGGTTGGTGGAACCAGAACTTATAGTGCAGCTGCTAATTACACTTTTAATGGCGCAGCTAATCAAACAATAGGTAATGGACTACCAACAAATTTGACTGGAAAATTAACCATAAACAATATTGGAACATCAGGCAACAATACCGTAACTTTGAATAATAATATCTCAATTGCAAATGGAGGAAGTATCTACTTGACTTCAGGTATATTTGGTGCAGGTACAAAGCTTACGTTGAATGCAGCAACTTCTAATATTTTCAGGAGCGAAGGTTCAATGACCGGAACAATTCAAGGTGCAGGGCCAGGAACTTATAATGTAACATACACTGGAAATTCAAAAACATGCGGACCTGAACTTTCGGGTGGAGGTTTAAATAATGTTACAGTAAGCTTAACAGCAGGGCAAATTCTTACGTTGGACCAAAACAGAGTTCCCGATGGAAATGTTAGTATTTCATCAGGTTCAACTTTGAATCTATCCACATTTACCTTAAATAGATTTGTTGCAGGTGGTTCGTTAACGCTCGATGCAAGTTCTTCACTTAGAATTGGTGGAATAAATACCTTGCCATCAAATTATTCAACTCATAGCATTCATTGCACGAGTACTGTTGAATACTATGGTTCAACTCAAACTATTGCATTGTTGAACTCGGCTCAATCGTATGGCAAATTAATATTAAGTGGCAGCGGAGCTAAAACATTACAAACTGGTACGACCAACATCTGTAGTGACTTCACATTATCAGGCACAGCAAATGCAACTGCTGTAGTTGGGCTCACTATTGGCGGCAATGTGCTTATTGATGTAAATACGGCCTTTACAGCTGGAGCTTTTACACATAATGTAGCCGGAAACTGGACAAAAAACGGCACATTTACGTCTACCGGATCTAC
>CAIWIS010000293.1 GCA_903912795.1 uncultured Bacteroidales bacterium | reverse complement strand
TAAAATATGTTGTACAACATAAAAATTGACCGTATATTTGCATCGTGTTTTTCATGGTATTAGATTTAAAGGTTAATTATTAAGATTGGGTTGTCGTGAGACAACCTTTCTTTTTTTTAATTAAGTCGACAGACAACGGACGACAGAGAAGAGATATTAAGAAATTATGAAACAGCACATATAACCCTATACACGAATAAACATGTCAAGCACCATTCAACGCATTTCTACAAGTTCAAAAAGTGCATTACCAAAATCGGCTAAAACTGTTTGGTGGTTGCTTAAAATAATTTTACCAATAAGTTTTTTAGTAAGTCTTTTACAATACTTGGGTATTATTACCATTATTGCATCGTATTTAGCACCTGTTTTTTCAGTGGTTGGTTTGCCTGGAGAGTCGGCTATTGTGTTCATTTCGAGCATATTTCTTACTTTATATGCTCCTATTGCCATAATTGCTACATTATCGCTTGACCTGCGCGAAATAACCATTTTGGCTTTAATGTGCCTCATTTCGCATAATTTGTTTGTGGAGACTGCTATTCAAAAAAAAACTGGTTCATCGGCAATTATTATGTTTCTGTTACGAATATTCAGTTCATTTATAGCTGCTTATGTGCTTAATAAACTACTGCCAACAAATTTAGGTGTTAATACTATATCGGAACAAGCAATAGTTTATGCAAATTTTGGTCAAATGTTATTTGCTTGGATACAAGGAGCGGCTTGGTTAATACTAAAAATAACACTGATTGTAACTGGCTTGCTTATTTTGCAAAATATTTTGAAAGAGTTTAAAATCATTGATTCCATTTCAAAACCATTTTCGCCAATAATGAAATTTATGGGTTTATCGCCCGATAGCTCTTTTTTGTGGTTTATAGCACAGATTGTGGGTTTAACTTACGGATCTGTGGTTATGATTGAGGAGGTTGAACGAGGTGAAATTGCAGCTGCTGACGCTGATTTATTGAACTATCATATAGCAATTAATCATTCATTGCTCGAAGATACTTTGCTTTTTGTTGCTATTGGTGTGCCGGCAGTATGGATCACCTTTCCGCGAATTTTGCTGGCAATTATAGCAGTTTGGACTGTCAGAATATTTCGAAAATCAGCCTAACAAGTATTATTAAGGTTAAAATTTAATATTTCCGAGGTTTTACATTGTTAATTTCCAAACATTTCGCTAATTTTGCACAAAATGTAAAAAATCGTGCTATGTCGAAGAAAATATCGAACACAAAAAAAATGCTTATCGAAGTTGCTCGCGAACTTTTTGCCCAACATGGCAAAAAGGAAGTTACAATGAATGATATAGCTGAAGCATCGAAAAAAGGACGCAGAACACTTTACACTTATTTTAATAATAAAGAAGAGATATACAAAGCGGTAATTGATAGGGAATTACAAACAGTTTTGGATAGGTTAACTAAAGTCTCAGTCGAAGATAAGGAGCCAGATGTGAAGCTTACAAATCATATACTTACACATTTGGATGCCATTAAAGATGTTGTAACTCGAAATGGTTCGTTACGAGCCGATTTTTTTCATGACATTTACGAAGTGGAGCGTACCCGTCGGAAAATTGATATTAAAGAAATTCTAATTCTTAAGAAAATATTGGCCGATGGCGTTGAAAAAAAGGTCTTTAAACGAATGGATTTAGATTTATCATCGATGATCATTTTTTATGCCATCAAAGGGTTAGAAGTACCATATATTCGTCAAAATATAAGTGATAGTTTTGAAAAAAATAAAAATAGTATTGTTGAGTTTGTTTTTCAAGGCATAAAACGTCAGAAAAATGAACATCATTGAGTTTTTTTAGTTTTAAATTATTATATAATTGAATAGTAGTCGTTTATATCGGTAATAAAGCTGAAATAAACGACTTTTTTATGTATTTTTGTAAAATAATACAAAGAGTAATTACGGAATTATTTCTTTAATTGAACGAAATGTTGTATCTTTGCACCGCAATACAACTTAAAAATAATTATGGCATTTGTAAACAACACT
>CAIWIS010000292.1 GCA_903912795.1 uncultured Bacteroidales bacterium | reverse complement strand
CTGATGATGCAATTTAAAGCGCCTCATCGCAATTGGATGCCGGCAGTAGATAAGATGACCATGTACGAAGATCACTCCTTTCCTGTTCCGGCCAATTTTTTCGATGATTATGTGGGTAGGCGAGCTGCGAAAGAACAAAAAATGAGCATCGAAAAAAGCATGAATTTGGGTGGCGATCTCAAATTGTTCGGATATAAAAATACTGAAATGGGCGAAACGCTGGATAATGAGCTAAACCGCATGACACCAGCTCAACGCGCCGTTTTCGATAAAGTTTATTTACCCATAAAAGATAGTTTTGAATCAGCAAAACTCACGGGCAAAGAACTAACACTGTGGAAATACCAACGGTATATGCGCGATTATATGAAATGTATTTCGTCGGTGGATGATAATGTGGGCAAAATGATTGATTACTTAAAAACCAATGGTCTTTGGGAAAATACCATTATAGTGTATACTTCCGATCAGGGTTTTTACCTGGGTGAGCATGGTTGGTTCGACAAGCGCTTTATGTACGAGGAATCGTTTCATACGCCTTTGCTTATTTCGTATCCAAAAATGATTAAAAAAGGAGTTGAAACAAAAGCTCTGGCTCAAAATATTGACTTTGCTGCCACTTTGCTCGATTTTGCAGGGGTGAAAATTCCTGCCGACGTACAAGGTGAATCGCTCAAACCCATATTGTGCCAAACCAAACAAAAGGTAAGGGATGCATTGTATTATCATTATTACGAATACCCGATGCCACATGCCGTAAAACGCCATTATGGTATACGTTCCGATCGTTATAAATTAATTCATTTTTACGACGACATTGACGAATGGGAGTTATACGATTTGAAAAATGACCCCACTGAAATGAAAAATCAAATCAACAATCCACAGTTTGTAAAAATAAAACAAGCTATGATGCTCAACTTGCTCAAGCTTCAAAAGAAATACGACGATACCGAACCAACGAAAAATTATTAAAACTCTATATAACGGTAAAAGGACAATTTTTAAACAAATGAGAAAACACATAGTTCTATTTTTAGCATTTCAATTTTTAGTAGCATTAGCCTGTTATTCAGCAGAATCATCTTTGGTTTATCCTGGCACAAACGGAAAACTTGTTTATGCCAAGTATGCAAATAATTACGAGACAAATGAAGACAATACCTTGCCCGATTTTTCGAATGTTGGTTATATGGATGGTGGTATTAGAGTACCTGTAGGAGAGGTGCCAGTAAAAATCACATTGAATCCAACATCTTCAGGCGAAGACAGAACTCGAATTCAGCAAGCTATTGACCAAGTTTGTAATATACCTCTAGATGCTAATGGATTTAGAGGAGCAGTATTGCTTAAAAAGGGGACTTACAGATTGAATGATGGAACTATTCCTGTACTCACTGATGGAATGGGTTATGCATTAAGAATTTGGGCCAGCGGAGTAGTATTGCGTGGCGAAGGACAGGGAGCTGATGGAACAATACTTTATTCAGATTTCGCTCTGAATCACACCATGATAACCCTTGAGCCAGTTTCTCAATCCACATCCGAGAGTAATTTGACTCGCATTACCGATGATTTTGTAGGGACTGGTGCAAAAACATTTACGATAGCCGATGCCAGTAGTTATGCTATAGGAGATAATATAATAGTAAAATTTACTCCGAATGCTACCTGGTTTTCGGATCTCAAAGTGGACAAAAATGGATATATTGTCGATCCGACTGATTATTGGGATGCAACAGCCGGAGCTTTCAACATTGGATTTAAACGTAAAATAATCGAAAAAAATGGTAATACAATCACCATTGACTGTTCGGTAGTTCAACCCATGCAGACCAAATATGGTGGAGGGCAAATAACAAAATACACAACAACAGGACGATTAAACAAATGCGGTGTTGAAGATTTGCGTATAGTGGGTATTCAAGATGGAGGTAGTCCTGGGGTATCAGGTGATGGAAATAGATTGCGGGTAGGGATAAGACCACGATTTTTGGATAATAGTTGGATTCATGGTGTTACAGTAACTCGCACATCCGAATCGGCTATAATGACTTGGGGAGTGATGAATGTCACCGTTCAAGAATGTGCGTATATTGATCCAAGGGGAGCCATTTCTGGTGGATGGCGTTATAGTTTTAGCTTGGATGCAGGCTCTACACGCGTTCTTTTTCAGCGTTGTTACTCGGATTACGGACGACATGATTTTGTGACTCACGCCAGAATGCCTGGTCCCAATGTGTTTGTTGATTGCTATAGCGCAAACGGGCAGAATGTATTGGGCCCACATTATCGTTGGGCTACGGGCACATTGTTCGACAATATAAAAGCACCTAATTCTGTTATGGCAATTAATATATTTGATTTATCTAATGGTCATGGTTGGTGTGGAGCACAAACGGTTGGTTGGAATCTCGAATGTAAGGGTTATATAAATGACGTCTCTAGGGGATCTCAAAATTTTTTAATTGGAAGTATTGGCACTGAATATTCCGCTACATTTAGCCCTACTAAATACCCCGGTTTTATTTTTCGTGGATATTGGGAAAAATCAGGGTCTGCTGGTGTCCATGTGAGTACACGAAGTCTGTATTTCAAACAACTGGAAGAAAGGCTTGGAAGCGAAGCAGTTTCAAACATCACAATACCAGAACAAAGAACTGGAAATATCTACACCAAATTGGCAACTTGGGCTGGAAATGGTAGTCTTGTAAATATTCCGGTTACAGGAATAGTTCTATCACCAGCTTCTTTAACTATAAGCGTAGGTAGTTCTCAGCAACTAGCAGCAACAATCGCACCAGCAAATGCAAGTAATAA
Organism: uncultured Bacteroidales bacterium; assembly: GCA_903912795.1. Taxonomy (GTDB): domain Bacteria; phylum Bacteroidota; class Bacteroidia; order Bacteroidales; family Paludibacteraceae; genus Paludibacter. The sequence continues at coordinate 2,980 of CAIWIS010000292.1, read as the reverse complement.
AAACTTAACTTGGACTTCAAATAATACAGCAGTTGCCACCGTAAGTTCAACAGGAATGGTTACTGCCGTTTCGATTGGGACAGCTACCATAACAGTAACTACCGAGGATGGTGGAAAAACAGCGACTACGGCAATTACTACAACCGATCAGGTTTTTGTGAGCGGTATAGCGGTGTTGCCTACAGTTGCAACTATTACTGTAGGCAATCAGCAGCAGCTTACAGCAACTATCTCACCATCCAATGCGTCGAACAAAAACACAACTTGGATATCGAGCGATACCAATGTGGCAACAGTAAACTCACTTGGTTTGATTACTTCAGTGGCGCCTGGCACTTGCAATATTACAGTTACGACTTTGGATGGCGAAAAAACGGCCACAGCCATTATAACCATTATTCCACGTCCCGTAAACAAAACACTTTCTTCCTGCGATTCGAATAGTGGCTGGACATCGTCGAACACTTTAAGTGTAAACAGTACCGACAAAAAAGAAGGAACTGCATGCCTGCAATCGGTAGGAACAAAAACGGATGATTTTAAAAAAGTTTTTTCGCCACCAATTAATACAGGTTCAACCATAGATAATGGAAATCTTCAATTCTGGTATTTTGTTTCGGACATAAGCTCATTTTCTGCAGGTAATCAGGTTGAACTAGGAAGCGGTGGAGCAGCCGATAAAAATGAATTTAACTGGAGTATTGGCACTTTGGTAAATGGTTGGAATTTGATAAAATTGCCTTTTAGTGCAGCTGGAATTTCGGGTGGTACCCCCGATTTAAGTGCCATCAATTGGATGCGTATCTATCACGTTAAAACCGCAAGTGTCACCACAAAAATTGACCAAATTATTATTGTTGATGGGTCGTTAAATGCTGTTTCAAATATTTCACTAACTGGTATTAATATTTTTCCAAATCCATTGAATCAGGAAAAGCTTACAATAAAAATTGATGGCTCTAGTGAATCTGAAATTCGTAAAATAATAATCACCAATCTTCAAGGACAAGTGGTATATCAAAACTATAGTTCTGGCAAAAATTTCATTGAAATAAATACTGCTGGGTGGTTGAAAAGTTCGATATATCTGGTTTCTGTACGATCAGGAAAAACAATAATAAATTCGAAACTGATAGTTCGATAAACAACTAAAAAGTAAGTGTTGCTTCACGAGCATCAATGTTACAGGTATGATGCCTAGTAATAGTGAGATAACCTTACTTCATATCCCAGCAATGGAGAGTTAATAAAAAAATCGGACTACGGGTATGATACTATATCAAAGTAGAATTGGCAACAAGAAAATGTTCGATATCAATATTTCTTGTTTACAAGGAACTTCTTTGTGTCTTGTTACCTTAAAATCAAAGAACTTGCTAACTACAAAGAAAATAGTTCTCATAAAATAATATGTTACGAAATAAAAAAAAATTGAAACACTTGTTAACGTTGTACAAGTACTGATATTTAACAATTATAGCTATGTATGTTAATACTACCATTGTCTTTGGAGTTTCTTCTTTAATTACTTTTCCTGCATATTCAATTCAGAAAGAAAAAGTTCATATAAAATCACCAAATATTATTTTGGTTTACCTTGATGATATGGGCTATGGTGACCTTACAATGAATGGAGCTATTGATTACAACACTCCGAATCTGGATGCTATGGCAAAGGAAGGAATGTTTTTTTCGCACTATTATGCTCCACAGGCTGTTAGCAGTGCATCGCGGGCAGGCTTATTAACGGGTTGCTATCCGAATCGAATTGGATTTTCAGGCGCTATTGACCATACAGCAAAAACAGGAATAAGCGATGAAGAGGTGCTAATTCCCGAACTCTTAAAACAAAAAAATTATACTACAGCAGCTTTTGGAAAATGGCATTTAGGGCATTTAAAGAAATATCTACCTGTACATCATGGATTTGATGAGTTTTTTGGAATTCCATATTCTCACGATATGAGCCCCAAACATCCAGTGAACAAGAATTATTATCCACCCTTACCTTTGATTGAGGGTGATTCTGTAATTTCAATCAACCCCGACATAACACAATTTACAACTCGATTTACGGAACGTACTTTAAATTTTATTCGTCGCAATAAAACGAATCCTTTTTTTATTTATCTTGCCCATCCTTTGCCACATGTTCCTTTAGCCGTATCCGACAAGTTTGCAGGAAAAAGCAAACAGGGACTTTATGGCGATGTAATGATGGAAATTGACTGGAGTATTGGTGAAATACTTAAAACGCTCAAAGAATTAAATTTAGATGAAAATACCCTTATAATCTTTACCTCAGATAATGGACCTTGGTTTAATTATGGAAATCACGCCGGCAGCGCCGGTGGATTACGTGAAGGAAAAGGAACTACTTTTGAAGGAGGACAAAGAGTACCATGTATTATGCGGTGGAAAGGAACAATTCCTGAAGGTACGGTTTGTAATAAAATGGTTTCAGGAATTGATATTTTACCTACTTTGGCAGCAATAACAAAAGCTCCTCTACCTAACCATAAAATTGACGGGGTAAATATTTTATCTTTAATGCAGGGACGGTTTGATGAAACTCCCAGAAAATCATTTTATTACTACTATCGTAAGAATAATCTTGAAGCTGTATCCAATGGTGACTGGAAATTGATTTTACCACATCCGGGAAGGACTTATGAAGGTTTTGCTCCAGGCAGAGATGGTAAGCCGGGGGCAGTAAATGAGGATTTTAATTTTGAGGGTGGTTTATTCGACTTACGTCGTGATCCGGGAGAACGGTATAATGTGAAATTTTCATATCCTGAAATAGTTACTGAATTAGAAAAAATTGTCCAGGAAGCTCGGGGGAATTTAGGTGATGATTTAACCAATATTACAGGAAAAAATATAAGAAAATTGGGTAAGCAATAAAATATCTATAAAAAATTGAGGACTTTTACATTCGAAATTTAGGATGAATTGGTCAAAAAATATCAGATAAGTT
>CAIWIS010000291.1 GCA_903912795.1 uncultured Bacteroidales bacterium | reverse complement strand
CTGTTATTTCACAATACCTCGAAGATAATTATATTTAATAACGTAATTTTACTTTAAAAATTATAAGTTGTTGTCTTTTATAAGCATGTAATTTGCAACCCATTGGAATGCAATAAAGCCCAAAACGTATACAACCGCCATGGTATTAAATAAAATACCAGTTGCAAAAGCAAGTGTTATTGCCATTAAGCCCACTACGGCCAATGCAATAGTATAAATTAGAAGTCCATTTTTGTTTTTTGATGGCGAAAACATAGTTCCTAAAGGCAACATCATAGTAAAACCAAATACTGCAATGGTCAGCATTTTTTCGTCGGACGAGGCTAAATAGGCTAAAACTCCGATAAGAAAAGTACCCATACTCACGGCAACAAAGCTTGAACTCAATTTCTCTTTTTGGTTTAAGAGTAGCTGTCCGTATTTGTTGAATCGTAAAAATAAATTGCTTATTGGTGTTATAACCCATGTCGAAAACACAATTATAGCAAGTGCTACAATCAAAGGCATCAGATAGGGTTTTAGCGTTTCGTTATTGCTCGCTAAAGTTTTTAAGGCTCTAAAACCAATGTAAAACCCAATTATTACACCCCATTGATATTTAGCCGTGAGGTTATTCATCCAAAAAGAATACTTCATAAACACCTTATAAATTGGGTTCGAAGCTTTCAATGCCTCAAGCATTCCAGCCTGTGCATATTCAAAAGTTGGGTCGTTGTATAGCGCTTCTTTGAAATGTTCCAATGCCTTTTTGTGGTCTCCCTTTTCGAGCAAACTCCAACCATAATTTGTATGCGTGTATGCATTGTTGGGATCTTCGCGCAAGGCTCCTTCTATAGTTTGAAACGATTCGTCGCTCCTATTAAGCTTGATTAATGCCGTACTCCTTGTGTTAAGAGCCAACAAGTTCTCAGCATCAATTTCTAATGCTTTATTTGCCATATCAAGAGCTTCGACATACTGTTTCCTACCCAATTTGATATTTGCTAATAATGATACATAATCGGCATCGTATGGTTCAATTTCAATTGCCTGATTTGCATATTTTTCAGCGGTGTTTAAATCTTCCTGCTGAATTGCAATACGCGATTTAATGTAAAATAAATATGCATCATCGGGCGATAGACCAATGGCATTGTCAATTATACTGTTTGCTTTATCAAATTTGTTTTGTTGAAGATTAACTTCAGCAAGCATGGATAAGTAATAAATATTGTTTGAATCCTCTATAAGCAAGTCCGAAAGAACTTTTTCAGCTTCGGCAAATTTTTTCTGTTGAATAAGAATCTCAACTTTCGAAAGTCTATTATCTTCTGTCATGTTATTTTTTTAGTTTTATGTAAGTCAAAATATCGTCATAAAGTCCTGAATCATTGGCAAACAGGGCAAAATTCTTTGCTATCGAAAACCATTCTTGAGTGCTCGGTTTATGTTTTTTCAAAGCTGTTAATAAGTCATTCGTTTCAATTGGCTTGGGTACGCCATCGCTAAACGACGATTCGAGTTTTTGCTCTATGGCAATATCAATAATAGCATCGATATCAGCACCCGAATAGTTTTCAGCCTTTTTGGCAATGGACTGCAAATCAATATTTCCTGTTGGCTTGTTGTTGAGTTTTAGTCTCAAAATTGACTCACGTGTTGTAATATCAGGTGGCGCAACAAAAACAATTCTGTCAAATCGTCCAGGCCGTCTGAATGCTGGATCTAAACTCCAGGGCGTATTCGTAGCTCCAATAATTAAAACACCATCGTTCGTGTTATCAATCCCATCGAGTTCTTGCAAAAACTGATTTATCAAATGCCTGCCGCTTGACTGTTTCATATCTTTTCGGCTAGCACCCAAAGCATCAATTTCGTCAATAAACAAAACGCAAGGTGTATTATGACGTGCTAATTCAAAAATTTCGTGTAGATTTTTTTCGCTATTGCCAATCCACATATCAAGAATATCGTTCAAACTAACACTGATGAATTTGGCGTTAACTTGCCCGGCTGTTGCTTTTGCAATAAATGTTTTACCGCAACCCGGAGGTCCATAGAGTAAAATACCACCTCCAATTTTTTTACCGTAAGCCTTGTAAAGTTCAGGATGTAGTAAGGGTTTAATAATTTTCAGCTCTATTTCTTTTTTAACCGTTTCCATTCCACCTACATGACTGAAATTGATAGTCGGTTTTTGTAAAAAGCGGTTATCAATATCATCCTCAATCACTTCTGCAGCCTCATTATTCCCTCTTTGTCGTAATTGGCTGTCGAGTTCTTCGTCAAAATAAGTTGGATCAATTGCTAAAGCCTTTTTGTACGCTTCAACAGCTTGTGAAATAGAGTTTTCCTTTAATAAGCCTTTAGCATAAAGAGTAAAAACACTTATCTCAGTTGTCCCTTTGTCAATTACTTCCTCCAAAATAACGTTACATGTTGAATAACTGCCTTTCATAAAAAACACCGTAGCGAGCCCAACTTTAACTTTGTAATCATTAGTGATTTTAAGAAGTGCCGAATATTCAATCTCGGCCTCATCGAGTCTATTCAAATTCATCAACGTATCAGCTAGCAAAAGCCGTAAAGGAGCATTGTCAGGCGAATGTGTTAATGCCTCGCGTAAACTATCAATTGTATTGTTGTTCATATATTAAATACTTTATATCGTCACATAAAAAAATTAGTTAAGCTCAACTAAACCATTCAATAGTAATTCAATTTTTGGTTTATAACTTTCGATTAAGTTTTTAGAAGTATAAGTCATGAATTGGACAGTTCCACTAGAACTCGAAAAATAATAACCATAATACGAAAATTTAATTCCTTGGGTTGTCCCAACCAGTTGAAGTAAAAGGACTTTTAATCCATTTACAGTTCGGTATTCTTCTTTTACAATTTTCAAATCTGGTGCTACTTTTTGTCCATTCTTAACTGCAATTGACCTTAATGACTCAAGAGGAATTTCGAACTTTTCAGTTATAATCATACCATATAAATCTCCATCTTTATATTTAAGATCAAATTCCCCATCTTTATTTATTACTGCCTTAGTAAATGTCCAGATTTTTGGATTTAACCAAAATCCAATATTTAACTTGCTGCTTTTCAATAAAAATGTTGATCCCTCATCTTTTGTAAATTTATTGAAGTTTGTAGGAATTTCACTCTCCGATGGTTGGATTTCATTCGTAAATTTCCAAGTACCATCATGATATAGAATTACTTCTTCACCAGTTTCAGTAACCGCTTTTTGCTGAGCTTGTATCAGATTTACAACAAACAAGCTAATTAAGACCAAGATTATTTTTTTCATATGTTTTTAATTGATATTTTCTAAAATTTTATTGACGATTATATTTGTGTATTCAAGCATTATGAATTGTTTTAT
>CAIWIS010000290.1 GCA_903912795.1 uncultured Bacteroidales bacterium | reverse complement strand
GAAGTTCAACGACGGTTATGCCCATACCGATTATGGTCCATGGAGTGGCGAAACGCGACTTGTTGAAGAATACAAATATTTCAATCCGATGGAGCAATTGTACCGCACTGTACACCTTGCCAAAGGAAAAAATCCGTATTTGCTGGTCATAGACGATGCCAGAAAAGACAATCAAAAACATTTGTTCGACTGGAATATTTCTGTTCCGCTCGATGTGGAATTAATAGATGCTGTAACACCCGAAATTCAGTTTCAGAATACAAATCCATCCGACAGTCGCGTTGATGATTTAATTTTGGGAAAAATAGGCATGCCGCGCGATTCGCTTACTGGAAAAATTAAACCCCGAAAAGGCGACCCACTTTGTTTGGTGCGTGTGTTGTGGCGAAATACCGATTATGGGTTTCCGGTACCACGTTTCGAAAAATACGAAGGTTACAATCAAGTGATAGTGCCTGCGCAATCCGTTTCACCCGAATTTCGCATTTTGGTATATCCGTACAAACACGGTGAGCCGCTTCCAAAAACCAATTGGAATGCCGATCGTACTGAACTTACCGTACAAATTGGAAAAAAGACAGATGTTTATCAGTTTGGAAAAACAGATGGCGGACGCACTGTATTGGAAATGAACCGTGAAGGAAAACAGGTATTAAAAAGCGATGCCAAACCTGCCCGCCCGGTTTTGTTGGTACGTGGCGAACGCTTTGATATCAACGATTTACGGTATACCCGCAGTGAAAATAAAGCGCCAACTTATTTGGTGAACGAAAAGGAAACAGTTCATTTTGAACGCGTTGCTGCACCCGCACAAATTCGTTACACGCTCGATGGTAGCGAACCAACCGAAAAATCAACGCTTTACGAAAAACCATTTACAGTAACTGAAAGTGCTCAGCTAAAAGCTATTGTTTATAATCCGGAATGGCCTTTTGGAGCGAATAAAAGTGAGGTACTGAAAGCGGATTTCGAGCGTAAAATATCATCAAAAGGTATTGATACTCCTCCTGCAAACAGCAAACCAGGATTAATCGCGCGTGTTTACGAAAAAAACATCAAACTTTACAACGATAAAGGATTTTTTGATGCTTCGCGGATTTTAATGCCTGATTTAAATCAGGAAACGCCGATTGTTATAACGGTTGTGCCTGAATTTGTATTGCCTCAGGCACAGTCAAAGCAACGATTAGTTGATCAAACTAATGGATTTTACCGCTTTACGGGCTTGTTTTATGCGAATGAAACCGGAGTATACAAATTTGATGTACACTCCTGCGGACCGGTAACGCTTGATATTTCGAACCAACCGGTAATTGAACATACAGGTGTTTTTCACAATCAACTTGTTCACCGACGGGGTGAAGTGGTGTTAAGTAAAGGCTGGCACACCATCGAACTGGTTATTTGCGACCCGCTATTCTGGAATATAAACAGCTTAGAGCCAATGCCTTTCGAAGTGAAATTTGCTATTAATAATTCTGATTATCAGTTAGTAACAAATAACGATTTGAGTTATATTCCAAATTCAGCTATAAAAACAGAACTGCAGCCGGAACCTAAATGGTTAGAAGCGCTCACTAATTTACCTAAATTAGAAGCCGGATTTGAATTGCAGCTTTTCGACCAAACGGGCAAACGTCGCGATAACGACTTTTTGGATATTGATGGATTAAAACCCTATAAAACAGAAAGAAGCGCTACTATGGAATCGTCGGAAAGCCGGAATGTAGTGCGTGCCTATTCGGGTTATTTTCAGGCGCCTATGGATGGAATTTATCAGTTTAAGTCCACGCTGAATTCAGGCGAAATTGCCTTTTTGGGATCCAAACAATCTACCTGTCAGAATCAGGTTCGGGTTGATAACGAAATTGTAGTACAACACGGCGTTTTCGGACAAAATCCATCCGGTAAAATTGGCTTAAAAGCCGGTTGGCATGCTATTTCCATTCGTTTTGGAATAAGCGAAACAACTGTAAAAATTGAACTTCCGGATGGACAGACCATTGCTTTAAACGGAAACACAATTTTTAGAGATGCATCAAAAATTATTGAAAAACCAAGCTTAACTGGTCCGCTTGGAGTTGTGAATTTTGATAAATGGAATGGCAAAATAGGCGATTATCCACTGAAAGCTAATTTCCAATTGTGGATAAATCCATACTCGAAAGCCGTGAAAAGTCCTTACGGAAAAGCAGTTGAGGTGTCGGCTTACGACCCGAAACTAGCTGCTGCAGTGGATGTGAATGTTTCGAGGGGAACAATGCGTCCGGGTTTGCGTGTTCACCATCTGAATATGCGCGAAAACGCAATGACCGTGGCTCTGTGGTTCAAAACCAACGAATCGGAAGGTCGATTATTCGGTAAAGATGGCTACAATGCTTTTGGTAAAAGCTACCGCACCATTTCGTGCGGCATCGAAAACGGACGTTTGGTTGCCCGCCCCAATACATTCTGGGGCCCGAGAATTGAACCGGGCAAATGGTATTTTGTGGTACTTACTGCCAGCGAAACTGAAATGAAACTCTACCTGAATGGCGAAAAAGTAGCTTCAGCAGCAGGAACTACGCAAATCACAACTGATGCACTCGACTTTTTTATGGGTCATTCGGCCGTTACGTCAGGTTTTAGCTTGTGGGACAGGGCGTTGGAAGAGAGTGAAGTGAAGGATATGTATAAGAAATGATACTATAGTTTTGATAGTTATTTTACAAATGAGAGGAATAAAAGCACTTTTGTTTATTTCAGTATTTCTGGTTTGTAAGCATTTATCAGCCGGAGATACAAATATTTCCTTCGATTCCCTGCTTCGCGGTCCTGCAATGAAAGAAATTGTTATTCGGAAAACAGGCAACGAAGAAGTGAAAATCTACTATATTCAACCTGTCGATAAAAAGCCGCTAAAAAACCGAACGGCAGTAGTTTGGATTCATGGTGGTGGCTGGACGGGCGGTATTACGGAGACTTTTTTTCCGCATGCCCGCTATTTTGCCAATCGTGGTGCGGTTGGTTTTTGCATTCATTATCGGTTAGTGAAAGCCGATGGAAGTGTAACGGTGGCCGATTGTCTGGCCGACTGCAAATCGGTAATTCGATATATTCGCGAACATGCTGAAGAATTGGGTATTGACCCCGACAAAATCATTGTTGCAGGCGATTCGGCCGGTGGACATTTGGCTTCGTGTCTGGGAACTGTAGATGGTTTCGATTATCCAACTGATCATATAAATATAAGTGCTGCACCCAATGTGATGGTGCTTTACAATCCGCTTTCCGATTTTACGACCAGTCCGTTTATCAACCGGATTATTGGTGGTGCGGCGCTCGATAAAAAACCAAGTCCCGAAAGTCTGATTCCCACTGAAGCTCAAATTGAATTGGCAAAAAAGCTTTCACCACTTTATAATGTTCGTGAAAATCAACCAAAAACGCTCATTATTCACGGAACTGACGACACAGTCATACTTCCCGAACAGTCTGTCCGATTTGCAAAAGCTATGAAAAAGGCTGGCAATAATTGCAAACTCATTTTATTGCCACACACCAAACATGCTTTCGTATGTGTAAATTGGAAAGCTACAGAGCAAGAAGTTGTTAATGCGTTTCTATTAATGGACAACTATCTGGTAAAACAGGGTTATTTGAAGGGAAAACCAACCTTAGTCCCCTCGAAAAATCCCGCCTGGACACCAATTGGAACAGCAAAATAGTTGTGATTTTACAATTGTCTTATCTTTTGTAACAATAATCCTATTCAGTTGATTTTTGAAACTTTATTTTTGTTTGGTAAATCAGATGCTATTTCAAAAAATCAACTTTTATGAAAAAAATCATTGCCTTAATTTTTATTTTCAGCTTAATAGCCAACCACTTTTCGGCCTATTCACAACAAGCAAAACTGCAGGATTGGCAATGGCGAACATCCATTTCGACCACCGACAATAAGGGAAGTGCATATACCTTAACACCATTTTTATGGATTCCGCCTGCATGCCAAAAAATTACCGCTGTGTTGGTGGCAAGTACGGCTGTGTTGGAACAAACTATGGTGGAAGACCCCGATGTGCGAGCCGTTTGTGCAAAACATGGCTTTGCCATTTTGTGGTCATCGGATAATTTTTACCACGACGATGTAACAGCTTCGGGACAAATTCAGTCCATGTTGCAGGCATTTTCAACCCTTACCGGTTACACCGAGTTAAAAACCGTTCCGTGGATACTTACCGGACATTCGGGAACCAATCCGATGCCGCGCTACATTGTTACCAATTCGCCCGCCAATATTGCTTTTGCTATTATTCACAAAGCAGCTTCTTATTGCGGAAATGGAACAACCGTTCCTGTACTTTCCACACAAGGTGAATTTATGGAATGGGACAGCTATAGCCGCGATTTAACTGCAAATATCAGCACTGAAGGCACTTACTCCTACACGCGAGGACAACGTTCTACTTACAATCAACCGCTCTCCTATTTTTTCGACCCAAACACCGGACACTTCGATTGCAGTAAACCTTTGTTGCGTAATATTGCCTGGTGGATGGACGATATTGCCGATTTACGTTTTGATGCGCAGGGTAATTTAAAAGAATTGCAAATTGCCAGTGGTTGGATTACGGGTTTGCCTTGTGCCGGATTTTTAGGAGATGCTTTCCAACCCATTCCTTACACCAATCAGGCAACGGCTAGCCTCACACTTGCTCAGGTAAAATCGGCAGCATGGTTTCCTAGTCAGCGCACGGCACAAGCGGCTTACGACATGGCCAATGTATCGATGACACGCACGGCACAAATTACCGGTTTTGTGGATGCAAACGGACAGTACGACGACCAAAGTTATTGGTGGCGGGCTATTATGCTCAAAATTCCTTTTGCGCTCAGTGCTGATGGACATTCGGTTACACTTAGCACAGCACCATATTTTCGTATGCCAAATCGCACCGATTATTTTGATAATAGCTTTAATCCAACGCAGACTTTTTTTAATAAAGCCGATAATTCATTTACAAATTCGGGCAATCCAAGTCAGATTGAAGTGGCGAGTGGTAACTGGATACAAACCGGTGCCAAAACTTTTGAATATGTACCGCGTTTCAAAAGCACGAACTATTTTGTGGTACGCCAACAGGGAGATGCCACGTATCGTTCTTGTGTTTTGCAGGGAAATGTAAACCTCACAACCTTAGCCACCGGAGCCGATAATGTGATTACTTTTCCGGCAATTGCAAACGTGAATGTTGCCAATTTAGCTCCCATAAATTTAGGAGCAAGCAGCTCGGCAGGAGTAACGGTGCGTTATTTTGTTGCAAATGGCCCGGCTCATATAGCTAACGGACAATTAATTATCGACAAAGACAGTATTCCTGTACGGGCACGATTCCCATTGCCGATTACAGTTACAGCCTATCATTTGGGTACAGTTTCACCAGCGGTAAAAACAGCCACAGCGGTTACGCGCACTTTTTACATAACCAATGGAGCAAGCACAGCAATTACGTGGTATGTTTCGCCTACCGGAAGTGGTTCAGGTACAAGTTGGGACGAATGCACTTCGCTAACATCGGCAATGAATATTGCCAGTTATGGTGATAATATTTTTATGAAATCGGGCGATTATTCACTCAGCGCATCCGTTTCTATCGACAGTAAAATACTGAATATTTATGGTGGATTTATCGGTAGTGAGAGCGTTTTATCTGAACGTGTTCGCGAAGATTTAGACAAAAATGGCATCACTGAGCCGTGGGAATTTAAAAACCCAACTCGATTGCTGGGTGGACGATTTAAGTCTACACCACTAAGTTTTACAGTACTCAAAGTAACAGGAGGCACAGCAAGCGATGTAAAAATTGATGGAATTACCATTGACGAAGGACTTGTTTTGGGTAACGGAAATCCGGCAGGTGTAAATATATCGGGAAAATGTACGCTGCAAAACTCGATTGTACGGAATTGTCGCGTGTATAATTCTACCGGCGAAGTGAATGCCAATGCACCGGGCGGCGTTTGTACCACAGTGGCCGATGCAGTTATTGATGGTTGTTTAATTGAAAATTGCGAAGCACAGGCATCCCAAATTAATGGTACCCGTGCCGGACAATGTCGCGGTGGCGGAGCGTATATTTCTGGAGGTGTGTTGCAAAATTCCATTTTACGCAACAACCGAATTATTTACAACATGAACCGTGCACCCGAAAATTCGTACACTGTGTACTTGAATCCGTATATGTTTGGCGCAGGGGTTTATTCCACGTTGCGCACTTCCAAAGTTATTAATTGTGTGATTGCCAATAACGAAGCCCGCGTACTTAACTGGAATACTGCTAATCCGGCCAGTACAGTAGTGATTCGTGGTGGTGGTATGGCCAACGAAAATGGCGGTCAAATCATAAACAATACTGTTGTAAATAATCGTGCTTCAGTACTCGACCAAGTTGGAAATGTAGTTGCAACGGCATCAAGTGCCGGACAGGGCGCAGGGCTTTTTGTACAAAATGGCAGCACAGCAACTACCTATGATAATTATGTGGTAAACAATGTGTTTTGGGGAAATGCTGCACCAGGCACATCAGCAGCTTATCAAAACGTGCGACTTACCGTGAATATCACCAATGTTACACCACAACCATTGCTACAATACGCTAATAACATTACTCCACAAGCTATTAGCACTTCGGCAACTACGGCGCCTTATTATGCCGAAGCAAACAAATACATCGATTTAGCAGTGCTAAATAACTCAGCAAGCAATGCCCCGCAATTCAAAACGCCCTCCACTTTTGCCGGAGCTGTTTGGGGAACAACAGCACAAGCATCGCTCGATTCGCTCAATTCAATAACTTCCGCCAATTGGAGCGTGCAACCAACTTCCTATATGCTTACAAAAGGAACTACTCAGTTCGCTACACCAACAACCGACATGTTAGGAAATACTCGCAATGCAACAAACCCAACCATTGGAGCTTACGAAGGTTTGAATTTTTCGACAAACAATTCTACACTTAAAAAAAAAGACAAAGCCTACCGAATAAAAAACCAACTATTTAATCTCGAAATGGGTGACAAAGTAACG
>CAIWIS010000289.1 GCA_903912795.1 uncultured Bacteroidales bacterium | reverse complement strand
TATCGTATATGTTTTTAATTTCACGCGACCAACCGGGGTAATTGTGTACCTCGTCTAAAAAAAGTACTTTACCACCTTGTTTTGTAAACTCATCGGCCATATACGTTAGCGTATGGGTTGAGAACCATAAATTATCTAACGAAGCATATAAAACTTCCTGTCCCGGATTGGCATAGTTTAATTTTATGTATTGAAGCAATAAGGTTGTTTTGCCTGTACCACGCGAACCTACAATAGCAATTAATCGGTTTTGCCAACGAATTTCGTCGTACAAATACCTCTTAAAGCCGGTATCAATTCTATTGAGTAGTTTGTAAAAGGATGTATATAGCTGTTGCATATCTATTTATAAGTACATTGACAAGGCAAAGATACAAAAATGTTTTTTATAAAATACAATTTAAGCCTAATTTTGTATTGCGAACAATACAAAAACTCGCTAATCGCACTTAAGTTCCATTCAGTTAATACTTATAGAAGTTTTTTATCATCATATCAACACATCAACACATCATTCCCAATCATCAGTCAGCACATTACTTGACGGAACACCGTTATTGAGTAGCGAAGCTTTAAAGAGTTTAATCATTACCGGCGGTCCTGAAATAAAGTAAGATGCCGAAGTGCCATTTTCGTCAAAGATAGAATTTATATTTAACACACCATCCACGTTTTCAAATACTAATTTCACGAATTTAGTGTCGTTGCACAAATTTTCTAATTCAAAATTGTATAAATTGAATTCTTTGGAACGGAAACCCAGGTAAATATTAGGATTTTCGTAGGTTCTGAATGATTCGTGTGTAAAAAGCGACAGAAAAGGAGTAACTCCTGTGCCACCGGCAATAAATACGGTGTTAGCTTTGTTGTGTTCCTGCTCAAAAAGTTCGCCGTAAGGTAGTTTAAGCCATACTTCGCTACCCACTTTGAGTTGTTGTTCCATCATGCGGGTAAATTCACCCTTTACCGAATAACTTATGCGGGCATTGTTTTCGGTAGGCGACGATTGCAGACTAAAGCAGCGTGATTCAGGCCATTGACCCGATCCATCGTAACTGTCGTCGATAGCCAAATGCAGGAATTGCCCGGGTGCATATCGAAAACCCTTTTCGGAAGCGAAAGTCAGGGTATAAACCCCTTCTATCTTGTTTTCGATGCCTATAACTGTAGCTTTTTGTTTTTTAACGATAGCCATATATAAATTCGTGTAATTCGTCTTAATTCGTGAAATTTGATACGAACTCCGTGAGTATTTCCGCTTCATACACAAACATTTCGTCCGTTAATCCCGGATAAGTTCCCAGGAAAAAGGTGTTGTTCATAATGGTGTCGGTAACGTTCAGATTATCGGCAATGCGCCAGTTTTTGCCAACAAAGGCAGGTTGCTTGGTCATATTACCGGCAAAGAGGTTACGGGTTTCAATTAGCTTGCTATTCAGATAGCGGGTTATTTCGTCGCGTGTAAAAGGAGCGCTTTCGTTTACGGTAACAATAAAGGCAAACCACGCAGGGTCGGAGCCTTCGGTAGCTTTGGGTAAACTAAAGTATTGCGGATATTTCTCGAAAATGGCATAATGCTTTTTAAAATTCGCTTTGCGTTTTTCGCAGAAAAGAGACAGTTTGTCCATCTGAGCCGAACCAATAGCAGCCTGTATGTCAGTCATTTTCAGGTTGTAGCCAATTTCGGAATATACATATTTGTGGTCGTAACCAAAAGGAAGTTTACCAAACTGCTGTGAGAAACGTTTCCCGCAGGTATTGTTTTCGCCACCCATACAATAACAATCGCGTCCCCAGTCGCGGAAAGCGCGTACGAGTTTAGCTAATTGAGGGTCGTTAGTAATTATTGCACCCCCTTCGCCAGTAGTGATGTGGTGAGCAGGGTAGAACGAAATAGTAGAAAGATGACCGTAAGTGCCGGTATATTTGCCACGGTATTTACTGCCAAAGGCATCGCAATTGTCCTCAATTACCCATAAGTTGTGTTTGTTTGCCAACGCCATAATGGCATCCAGATTAAACGGATTACCCAACGTATGCGCAATAAAAATACAACGAGTTTTGTCGGTAATCGCTTTTTCGGCCTGTTCGATGTTGATATTATAGGTTTCGATGTCCACATCCACAAACACCGGCACTAATCCACACTGAAGAATAGGCGTTACCGTAGCAGGGAAGCCCGCAGCCACCGAAATTACCTCGTCGCCTGGTTTCAAACGTTTATCGCCCAGTTTTTCGGAAGTCAATGCCGAAAATGCCAGCAAGTTAGCCGACGACCCCGAGTTGGTAAGTAATACATTATCAACGCCTAAAAAGTCTGCAATTTTCTCCGCAAATTCCTCCGAATAGCGACCTTCCGTGAGCCAAAAATCCAACGAAGCATCCACCGCATTCACAATTTCCTGCTCATCGAACACACGTCCGGCATAGTTTACACGGCTTTTACCGGTAGTGAAGGTTTGAGGGGCAAATTTTGCCTTGTAATATTCTTTTGTTTTTTCAATAATTTCCTGTCGGATTTGTTCGTGTTCTGTCATATCTATTTGTTTGTTTTTATGTAATAATAAATAATGTAATAAGGTTTAAAACCTCCATTATCGTCATTATGCTCTACTAAGGTTAAATACAATATTTTAAAATAAGGTTGAATGTGTCTTTTTCTTAACCTTAGTAGAAATAAATTTGCCAATCAAATCTGTAACCTTATTCCCTTATTGTATTTTTATCATTAATTTTTGATGCCTTATTTTTCAAATCAATTGTTTGTTGATAATGTTTAATAAACAACTCATACTCTTCTGTATAACTATGCTTTCGATGATGTTCTTTCTGATTCAAAATATATTTGCAAACTTTATCAACATCCCCTTTCGAAACTGAAAAGGCAGAAGCTGAATTTTGCCAATCAAATTTACCTACACATAATTTATTTTCATTGATAAAGTCTCTCGAAGAAACTTCAATTATTGTTGCTAATGTTTGCTCGTCAATTGCAGTTGAACGGGAAACTAAAAAATGAACATGATCAGGATTGGCATATATTGCATACAAATGACATTGATTATTGTTTATTATTCCTGTAATATATTTCTCTATTCGAATACGATTTGCCTCTAAAATCAATGGTAATCGGTGTAATGTTGTGAAAACAAAATGTGTATACAGATTATTGAATTCAATTTTCATAAAGATTTTGATATATAGAAATAAGCTAATAAGGTTTTAATACCCTGTAATGTTTTCCGTCTCTACTAAGGTTTAATATTTAATTTCAAAATAAGGTCTATAACCACCATCAATGTCTTACCTTAGTAGAGAGATACAAAAATGTAGTTCAAATCTTTAACCTTATTAGCTTATTGTATTTTTTTAATAAGGTAATAAGGTTTATAAACCTCTGTTTATTCTGTTTTTTCTACTAAGGTTGAATATATTTTTGAAAATAAGGTTTTTAAAATGCCTTTTTCTTAACCTTAATAGAGAAAAATATTGAAATTAAATTAGAACCTTATTCTTGGCGAGCCAATCGGCAGAGCCGAGCGCCCTTATTTAATTTGTTATTCCAAAATAATTTTCCTCTTTCACATCATCATATCACCAC
>CAIWIS010000288.1 GCA_903912795.1 uncultured Bacteroidales bacterium | reverse complement strand
ACTGTAAGCTGGTTATCCTTTATTTTATTCGGCAATATTACACAATTCTTTTTGAATTTCAATTTCGTTTTGCAAGAGGCTGTCTCAAAAGGAAGACAGCCTCTTTTTTTTTTGTTTTATTTTAAAAAAAATGGCATCAAATAATTTGTTTATTTGTAATATATTTTGTATCTTTATGGCTGTAAATCAAAGATGTAAGATATGGCAAAAGCAATTTTCAAGTCATACAGTCAAGGTCAAGTAAGCCTTTTTCCAGCGAGTTTGGATGAGAAAATTCCACAACACTCACCTGTTCGCACCATTAATCAAATAGTTGATAATCTGGATATTACTAAAGTTTTTGACACTTATAAAGGCGGAGGTACAAGTGCATACCATCCCCGCATGATGCTCAAAGTGGTATTGTACAGTTACTTGAATAACATCTACTCCTGTCGTAAGATAGAACAGGCTCTTGTTGACAGAATCAGTTTTATGTGGTTGTCAGGTAATCAAACCCCCGATCACAATACTATTAATCGTTTTCGTTCCTCACATTTAAAGGATAAGATTCACCAGATATTTACCCAGGTAGTGTGTATGCTTGTTGAAATGGGCTATTTAAGTCTGGATGTGATTTATGTTGATGGCACCAAGCTAGAATCGCGTGCGAACCGTTACACATTCGTTTGGCGTAAATCGGTTGAAAAAAACAAGGTAAAACTGGAAGCCAAAATCCGCAAAATTTTAGAGTTGGTGGAAGAAGGAATTGCACAGGATAACCACCCGGACGATGAACCACCTTCACCCATTGATAGTGAAGAATTAAAAAGACGTATTGCACAGATAAATCAGGAAAGCCGCTCTAAAGAAGAAAAGAAAGCAATCAAAACTCTTGAAGATAAGCATTTACCAAAACTTCAGGAATACGAGAAGCATTTAGATACGCTAGGTAAGCGAAACAGTTATTCAAAAACTGACCCCGATGCCACGTTCATGCGCATGAAAGAAGATCACATGCTCAACGGACAACTAAAACCTGCTTATAATGTACAGATAGGTACTGAAAATCAATTTTTTACTCATTATGATTTTTTCCCAAACCCCACTGATACTCTTACCTATATTCCTTTTATGAATGGTTTTAATGAGCGTTATAATCGACTCCCTCAAAATGCGGTAGCTGACTCAGGATATGGTAGCGAAGAAAATTATGATTTTATGGAAGTAAATGATATTCAGCCATTTGTTAAGTATAATTATTTTCACAAAGAACAGAAACGGTCTTTCAAAAATAATGGTTTCCATGCTCAAAACCTTTTTTACAATGCCAAGGATGATTATTTTGTATGTCCTATGGGGCAACACATGGATAAAGCGGGTACTATAAAACGAAAATCAGATAACGGATATGTATCAAATATAAGTGTTTACCAAGCAAAAAACTGTCATAATTGTCCTCTCAAATGCCTGTGTTACAATGCTAAAGGAAATCGAAGAATAGAAGTCAACCACAATCTTAATCGACATAAACAAAAAGCCAGAGAGTTGCTTAACTCCAAAGAAGGTCTTCTACACCGAAGCCGACGCCCAATAGAACCTGAAGCTGTATTTGGACAAACAAAAGCAAACAAACATTACAATCGGTTCAGACATTTTGATAAAGACAAAGTTATGTTGGACTTTGCCATCTTTGCTATTGCCTTTAATATAGGAAAGATGTATCGAAAAGCCATAATAATAAACAAATTACCCACTAAATCACGAAAATATCCTCATTTTTTTAGTTTAATTCTCTTTTCTATTCCAATTAAAGAAAAAGTAATTGAATTTTCAACATTTGAGTGCGAATATCCCAAAGTCGCTGCATAATCGAAAAAAAGAGAGGCTGTCCTTTTGAGACAGCCTCTTGTTTCATCGCACCCAAAAGCACTCTTTCGCATTAATCATTCTTTTAGAAAACATTTGATTGTCTTGTAATTTTACAAGAAAAATCAAATGTATGAAAAAATTATTTTTT
>CAIWIS010000287.1 GCA_903912795.1 uncultured Bacteroidales bacterium | reverse complement strand
GCAGTTTTGTCGAACTCCTTCCCTACCCGCTGCTCAAACACACCAAATTTAATCAGTTTATTGCACATTACATCCGGGTTTGGCGTAAGTCCATCACGTACTTTACGAATGGTATAATCCACCACATTATCCCAATAATCCTTATGTAAATCAATAACTTCGAGTTTACAACCATAACGGCGCGCAATAAGCGTTGCCATTTCAATGTCTTCTTCCGAAGTACAATGTAGCAACTCATCGTCGTCCATTCCAATTTTTATGTAAAATAGCGTTGGCGTATAACCCGCTTCTTTGAGCAAGTGCACCACCACCGAACTATCCACACCACCCGAAAGTAAAGAAGCAATATTCATGATATCTGAGTTTGCAGTTTGCAGTTTGCAGTTTTTACTTAAATACTTACGTAATTTCCTTTACAGAGTACTAATAACTGCAAACTGTAAACTAAATATAGTATTCCGCCATATCCACAATTCCGGCACGCATAGCGTATTTAGTAGCTTCGTGAATATTATTGACACTTAATTTTCGGAAAATATTTTTGCGGTGCGTCATTATAGTATGTGAACTTACAAAACGCTGAGCAGCAATTTCTTTGGTTGTTTTACCAAGGGCTATTTCGCGCAAAATTTCCTGTTCGGTTATTGTTAGTTTATTTTCCTGACGTTTTATATCTCCATTTCGCTTAGACACATCCAACAAAATATTACTCACATAATTGCAAATATACCTGCGCCCTTTCATGGCTTCGCGAATGGCTGTCTGTATTTCGTCAGTTGTATTACTTTTGAGTACCACACCAAACGAATTGGTATTGTAAAGTAAATTAACCAAAAAATCGTCGCTAAGTTCTTCTGAAAATAGAATCCAATCCGTTTTTTCGAATCTTGAATTTAGCACAACTAATTCATTAACAGACTCGAAGTCGAACAATGTATAATCCAAAATAACCAAAGCATTACTATCATTTTGCAGCACTTCAAATAGTTCCTTTTTGGAACTTGATTCAGTTATTAAATTAGTTAAATTCAATTTAGCTAGCAAAAATTGAATACCTAAACTTGTAATATTTTGATTATCTGCAAGTATAATTCGACGCATAGTTTTATGTGTAATTTATGCAAAGGTAAGAATTTTGAAATAAAAATTTTGTCAAATCTTTAAAATATTATGTTTTTCTATTTTATAATGTATGATTTCAGTGAACATTTTTCAATATCAATTGTTAATTTTGTATGTTTATTGATTCATAACTCCTATTGCTAATGAATTTTAGCTATATTTGTATGTGAAATTATTACAAATTGAAAAAAAATACAAAAACAGATGATTTTTGACTATCAAATGATGGAGTTGTTGTATGCTTCATTGCCAAACAAAATTGAAAATGTAAAATCAATTTTACAACGTCCACTTACGTTGACTGAAAAAATTCTTTATGCTCACTTAGCTAAAGATGAAGAAATTAAAAGCTTTGAACGCGGTGTTGATTATGTAAATTTCTCGCCCGACAGGGTTGCAATGCAAGATGCTACAGCACAAATGGCATTGCTACAATTGATGAATTCTGGTCGTAAAACCGTGGCTGTTCCTTCCACAGTGCATTGCGATCACTTAATCCAAGCCTATAAATCGGCCAATATTGATTTGGCTACTGCCAATGACACTAATCGTGAAGTATACGATTTCTTAAGTGCCGTTTCAAATAAATTTGGTATTGGTTTTTGGAAACCAGGAGCTGGTATTATTCACCAAGTGGTTTTGGAAAACTATGCTTTTCCGGGTGGTATGATGGTTGGCACCGATTCGCATACAGTAAATGCTGGCGGACTGGGCATGATTGCCATTGGAGTAGGTGGAGCTGATGCTGTTGATGTTATGGCTGGTATGCCTTGGGAACTTAAAATGCCAAAAATTATTGGAGTAAAACTAACCGGTAAAATGTCAGGTTGGACTTCGCCTAAGGATGTTATTTTGAAATTAGCTGGAATTTTAACTGTAAAAGGTGGCACAAATGCTATTATTGAATATTTTGGTGAAGGTACAGCTTCGATTTCAGCAACCGGAAAAGGCACAATTTGTAATATGGGAGCCGAAGTAGGTGCTACAACTTCCATATTCCCATTCGACGAAAAATCTGTTGCATACCTTGTTGCTACTGGTCGTAAAGAAATAGCTGACATAGCTCAAAATAACATTGCATACCTTCAGGCCGACAATGAAGTGATTGCTAACCCAGAAAAGTATTACGATAGAATAATTGAAATAAATCTGAGTGAACTTGAACCTCACATAAATGGTCCATTTACACCCGACTTAGCATATCCAATTTCGGAATTTGGTAAAATTGTTAAAGAAAAAGGCTATCCTCAAAAAATGGAAGTTGGTTTAATCGGTTCTTGTACCAACTCTTCGTACGAAGATTTGACACGTGCTGCATCTATTGTAAAAAAGGCCAAAGAAGATGGATTAAGTGTTAAAGCTCAATTTATTATCAATCCAGGCTCTGAGCAAGTACGATATACCGCCGAACGCGATGGCGTGTTGGCCGAATTTGAATCGGTAGGTGGAATAGTAATGGCCAATGCCTGTGGACCTTGTATTGGACAATGGAAACGTGAGATTGACGTTCCTGATCGTCCTAATTCAATTATCACATCATTCAATCGTAACTTTGCTAAACGTGCCGATGGCAATCCAAATACGCATAACTTTATTGCTTCACCCGAGATTGTTGCTGCATTAACCATTGCAGGCGATTTATGTTTCAATCCATTAAAAGACACATTAAAAAATTCTAAAGGCGAAAACATTCAGTTAGCTGAGCCAAAAGGATACGAATTACCAATAAAAGGATTTGCAGTAGAAGATGCTGGATACCAAGCACCTGTGGCCGATGGAAGCAAAATTGAAGTGGTTATTAGTCCTGATTCAAAACGCTTACAATTATTAGCTGCCTTTAAAGCATGGAATGGTAATGATTTGATAGATCAACCTTTATTGATTAAAGTAAAAGGTAAATGCACAACCGATCATATTTCGATGGCTGGACCTTGGTTACGATTTAGAGGACATTTGGATAATATTTCGGACAATATGCTTATTGGAGCGGTGAATACTTTTAACGACAAAACAAATTCAGTTCTTGATGCCCAAACAGGTGAATACATAGCAGTTCCAGCATTGGCTCGCAAGTTAAAAGCGCAAGGTATTGGTTCAGTGGTTGTTGCTGAAGAAAACTATGGCGAGGGTTCAAGTCGTGAACATGCTGCAATGGAGCCACGATTCTTAAATGTAAAAGCAATAATTGTAAAATCATTTGCTCGTATACACGAAACAAACTTGAAAAAACAAGGAATGCTGGCTTTAACTTTTTCCGATAAAAATGATTATGATAAAATTCGTGAAAACGACACTATCAGCATACTTGGATTAACTACTTTTGAGCCAGGTAGAAATTTAACAATAAAGTTAAAACATTCTGATGGAAGTAGTGAACAATTTGAGGTAATTCACACTTATAATGATGCACAAATTGAATGGTTTAAATCGGGAAGTGCATTAAATGGATTGAAATAATAGAAAAAATAATAATATCAAAAAAAATCAATGTTTATGGAAAAAGATTTTTTAATTTACAAATTGTCCGAAACGATTAAGACAACTAGTCGTATCGACAAAGAATTGTTCACTCAATTTAATGTGAAGAGAGGCTTACGTAATGAAGACCATTCAGGAGTACTAGTTGGATTAACTAAAGTAGGTGATGTAGTGGGTTACGAAAAACAACCTGAAGGTGGATTGAAAGCCGTTCCTGGCAAATTAATTTACAGAGGAATTGATGTAGAAGATTTAGTTCATGGCTTTTCGAATGAAAACCGTTTGGGATTTGAAGAAACTGCATTTTTACTCCTTTCAGGTTATCAACCTGATGCCGAAGAGCTAAAAGCATTTTCAAAAATGTTAGTCGACAGTATGGTATTGGCTCAAAAAGCAACTATGAATATCATTGATCTTGAAGGTCAGGATATTATGAACATATTAGCTCGTAGCGTATTGGAAATGTATACTTTCGATTCAAATCCGGATGATATTTCGCGTGATAATTTAGTTCGCCAATCGATTGATTTAATTGCAAAATTCCCAACTATTGTGGCTTATGCTTACAATATCCTCCGTCACTCTCAGCAGGGTCGTTCATTACACATTCGTCATCCGAAAGAAAACATGTCATACGCAGAGAATTTTTTGTATATGATGAAAGGCCCGAATAATTACACCGAATTGGATGTGAAAATTCTGGATTTAACGCTTATTTTACATGCCGATCATGGTGGTGGTAATAACTCTACTTTTGCTGTACGTGTTATTAGTTCAACACTTACTGATACTTACTCGGCTATTGCAGCAGGTATTGGATCCCTTAAAGGTCCTTTGCATGGTGGTGCTAATATTAAAGTAATTGAAATGTTTACTCACCTGAAAGAAGTGATTAAAGATTGGACAAATGTGGCTGAAATTGATGCATATCTTAAAAAAATGTTGAACAAAGAAGCTTATAACAAAAGTGGACTTATTTATGGTATTGGTCATGCTGTTTATACCGTTTCGGATCCTCGTGCTGTACTACTAAAAGAAATGGCTCGTGCAATGGCAATCGAAAAAGGTATTGAGAAAGAATTTGCCTTCCTTGAATTGCTCGACGAACGTTCAGTAAATGCATTTATGACATTTAAAGGTGATGGTATTGGCAAACAAGTTTGTACAAATGTCGATTTTTATTCCGGATTTGTATACGAAGCACTTGGTTTACCAAGTGAAATCTTCACTCCTATGTTTGCTATGTCGCGTGTTGCAGGTTGGACTGCTCACCGTATCGAGGAATTGAATTTTGCAAGCAAACGCATTATTCGACCTGCTTACAAAAACGTTGGCGAGAAAAAACCATTTATACCATTGAATAAAAGATAGTAAAAATTTGACTACGGACAACAGACAACAGTTGATAGATATAAAATGTCTTAATGCTGTTGTCTGTTGTCTATAGTCTGTTGTCTAAAAAAAATATGCAAAAAATAAAAGTATTAAATCCTGTTGTTGAGCTGGATGGCGATGAAATGACTCGCATTATCTGGTCATTTATCAAAGAGCAATTAATTCTCCCTTATCTTGAATTGGATATTAAATATTACGATTTAGGAATGGAAAATCGTGATGCTACGAACGATGAGGTAACTATTGAAGCAGCAAATGCTATCAATAAATACAATGTTGGTATTAAATGTGCAACCATTACACCCGATGAAGATAGAGTAAAAGAGTTTGGACTTAAAAAAATGTGGAAATCACCTAATGGCACATTGCGTAACATTATAGGTGGTACAGTTTTTCGCGAACCAATTATTTGCACTAATGTTCCTCGTCTAGTTCCAGGTTGGACACAACCTATCGTTATCGGACGTCATGCTTTTGGCGATCAGTATAAAGCTACCGATGTAGTTATCAAAGGTAAAGGTAAATTAAAAATGACTTTTACCAACGAAAATGGCGAAATTCAAGAATGGGAAGTGTACGATTTCAAAGGTGATGGTGTAGCAATGGCTATGTATAATACCGACGAATCGATTTATGGCTTTGCTCAATCATCATTTCAGGTAGCTTTAGAAAAAAAATGGCCTTTATATCTTTCAACCAAAAACACCATTTTAAAAGCTTATGATGGGCGTTTTAAAGATATTTTTCAGGAAGTATACGAAAAAGAATTTAAATCAAAATTCCAAGAAGCAGGTATCGTTTACGAACATAGGTTAATTGACGATATGGTAGCCTCAGCACTGAAATGGAATGGTGGGTTTGTTTGGGCTTGTAAAAACTACGATGGTGATGTACAATCCGATACTGTGGCTCAAGGCTTTGGATCATTGGGACTTATGTCGTCAGTATTAGTTACTCCCGATGGTAAAACCGTTGAGGCTGAAGCTGCACACGGCACTGTAACTCGTCACTATCGTCAACACCAACAAGGCAAAGAAACGTCAACAAATCCAATAGCGTCAATTTTTGCATGGACACGTGGTTTGATGCATCGAGGTAAATTGGATGACAATGCTGCATTGGTAAATTTCTGTCAGAAATTAGAAGAAGTTTGTGTGGAAACTGTTGAAGCAGGCGAAATGACCAAAGATTTAGCAATGCTTGTACACGGTGATAATATTAGTCGCACTGATTATCTAAACACTCAGGACTTTTTAGCGGCTATCAAACGTAATTTGGACAAGAAACTCAATTAATTACTATTGATACAATGATAAAAAAAAACCACAAGTAAATTTTACTTGTGGTTTTTTAATGCCGCTTTTTTCTCTTTCTTTATTAATTTTGCTTCGCGAGCAGCTTTACGAGCTACTTTTCGTTCTTCAAGCACAATTTTAAGATATTCAACATAAGGCTCAATATACCGTTTACGCTTAGTTTCGAGCAAATCATCCATATTAATCATAATTCCCGTTTCGTAAACAGAGCCAAAATCAGCATCGAAAATGGAGCCAAACATACGCATAGTATCCGATAATCCTATATAGGCATTAAACAATGCTGGAATTGTTTCACCTTCCTGACGAACTGCTTTTTGAAGTATTTTATAATCCGCATTCAAATCCTTACCTGTAAATAGTTTACGGGCAGCTTTCTGAGTTTCGGAACTTAATGCTACAGGAACTTTTGGGACAATTAATTTATCAACATCGCTAAAATACTTAAACATATACGAATAGATAAGTTCGCGGGCTGAAACTGGATAATTATTATAAATAGTAACTTTTCCAATAAAGTATTTTGCTCCTTTGGTTGAATGTACTAATGCTCCCAAACCATCCCATAAATTATCCAATGCAAATAGGCTTTTGATACCCATTTTTGAAGTTTGGTAATCGGGCTGAACAAAAGCACGACCAAGTTCAATAGTATGTGGTAAGTAATCAGTTACAAATTTTTGATTAAAGGTGAATAGATGCGACATTACAAATTTGGGTTGTCCATTCGCATCAATTTCAACATCTGGCCCATTCAAAAAACGGTATCCACCAATAATTTCTTCGGCTTGCGGATCCCACACAATAAGCTGCTGGTAGGGTTTTTCGAGGTAATCGTATTTGTCTGTATCTAATTCTTCGCCTGTTCCTCCTCCACCCGACCGGAATGAGAGTTCACGTAAACGCCCAATTTCGAGCATTACATTTGGCGAATTATGAGCATTAACTACATAAATCTCGTTATGAGCTTTATTAGTTGGCCTTAAAAATCTGTCTCCCGACAGTTCGCTTTTTATTATATTCCTATCTATAGGTGGAATAATTTCTTTCATTTTTTGAATAGAAAAATTTCAATACTGATACCTTATTAATCTTGCAAAAGTACAATTATTTTCATACAAACAAGTTATCGAAGCACTAAAAAAATACGAATTTATAATTTTTATACATAGCGTATAATAAAACTGTTCATTTATTGCTCATTTTAATTAATAATGTGTTATTATTGTCGGTTTTGGTTACTTTAAGAGAACTCAATTACGAACAAGTGTTAATTTTCAACTTTTGAATATTTTGAAGTATTGTTTTTAAAGAAAATATACTGCATACTAGCTTACTAAACATAACGAATTTGTATCTTTGTACGCTAAATTTTAAATAAATCATGAATTATAGGTTTTATTTGGTTTTAATTCTACTAATTACATTTGTAAGTTCAAGTATTTACGCTGCATTTCGATTTGCGCTTATCACCGATATGCACATTCAACTAAATGATAATAAGCCAACTATTGACTTACAAAACACATTAAGTGACATCAATAAAATGACCGATATTGATTTTGTAATAATAGCTGGAGATGTTACTGAAAAAGGCGATAGTGCGTCGCTACTAAAAGCAAAGAGTATATTGAGCACATTGAAAGTGCCTTACTACATTACATTTGGCAATCACGATATGATTAGCAGCAATCCAAACAGACGAATATACAAGTCAATTTTTGGAGCCGATCGGTTCACATTTACTCATAAAAATATCCAGTTTATTGGTTTTACAACAGGACCAGTACTCAAAAGTGGTATTGGACATGTTAACTCCTGTGATTTTAAATGGATAGATGGAGAATTAAGCAAAACGGAAAAATCGACTCCAATTATTGCCATTACACATTATCCCATGCAAAATGGCGATGTTGATAATTGGTTCGAATTGACTGACATTTTACGGAAATACAACGTTCAGGCATTGATTAATGGACATTATCACCGCAATGCAATTCTAAATTACGATGGTATAG
>CAIWIS010000286.1 GCA_903912795.1 uncultured Bacteroidales bacterium | reverse complement strand
TCAGGTTTTAGTCTTACAATTGTATTATTACCCCGTCCTACTGGATATCCATCTCATTTCATATTCAAATGCTGGACGCCGCGTCGTTGGGAACCAACGGTCATGAGCCAGCGAATAATTGCAATCCCAACTTTTGTATTCTTGGCATTTGTAATGCTATTTTACTTTAACTGCAAATGTACAGATTTAATTGAAAATAAGAAAATTCTAAGAACGGATTACAAATCCTAAGAATACAAGAAGGTGGGATTAAAGAAAATCCCACCTGACGCGCCACCTTTTGTTCATTTTAAATAAGATAAATCCGGTGGGGTGCTTGCTGGTTCACACCATTTAAAAATAATGCGAATTGAAATCAGTTCCATTCAAAACACTGGCTTAAGAATTTAAAAATAAAGTTGTATCTTTGAATACTGTTTTGTCAATGCATATCAATAAAGTTTTGCAATTTGACAAATGGTTTTATATTATTGATGAAAAATAAATGGTTGATATTGTTTTTTTGCTTCGTTAGTGTAGGAATTCTGGCGCAAGAAAAAGCTGTAACAAGTAAAGTGACACTCAAAACAGGAACTGTTTTTGTGGGTGAAATTATTGTGAAAAACAATGAGGTAGTAATGCTCAAAGATAGCACAGGAGCTCGTTTTCAGTTTCAACCTTCCGAAGTTGTTCTTGTTGAAACCTTTGTGCCATCCAAAACAGATTCCGATTTACAACAGTCATCAACAGAGCCTAATTCGCCTTTAAATACCAACTTTTCTGCCCGATTCGAAATTGTGAGTGCCACTGTAAGCATGCAAAATGAGGATAATGCAAAATTATTAACGCAATTTTTATTGAGTTTTGGAAATAAAAAAGTGTTGGGTAAGGATATTTATGTAGGCCTTGGCGCAGGTTTTTTGACGGTAAACAATTCCAATATCAATTTGCTCCCTATTTACCTGAAAGTTCAAGCTACTACAAACAAAAACCGGACTTCACCGTTTTGGGGAGTAGAGTCCGGTTATACATTTTCAGTTAATAACTACTTCAAGGGTGGTGCTTATACAAGTGTAAGTGCTGGCGTAAATTACAAAGTAAATTACAAAACTTCCATTTACGCTGGTGTATTTGGCGCTGTCTATTCTATTAAAGGTAGACTTACCGAATCAATTACCGAAGGTATTTATGCTTATGAAGGTATTGCTTCACTTAAAACTGCTGGATTGAAATTGGGTTTACAATTTTAATCAGCCTATAAAACTTGCCTTAAAATCCACTATATACTACGTTGAGTTTCATTCTTTTACTTTTAGTAGAATGAGTCCCCGAACAAAGTTTAACAGCACGCATTAGATTTTGCTGCTTAATTTCTTTCACGTTATTACTGCCATCGTAACCTATTGATACTGGTACAAGCATATAATTAAGCATGGTAGTAGTATTGTTTGTTTTGCTTAATTCATAAGTCAGTATTTTAGCCAAATCAAAATTATAGAAATAAGCAATCGTATTGTCGCTCGCTTTTTCGTACGAAATGGTTCCAATTACCGATGTTTTATCCGATGGTAAACTGCGTTTTTTGAAAAAAGTTTCCACACTATCCACGTCAATCATCAGTAAGCTAGTTATCAATGGTAAAGCCAAGGTTGTATCTTTTACATCGGTAGCATTAATGCGTAACATTGCTCTATTCAGTAATAGCTTTCTGTTGTCGACCTTTAATTTGCTTTTTAAATCGGCATACGAAATGCTGACTTTAGTGTAGATATTAGCTGGCGCCGATACCACATTTACATCTGTATTTGTATTCAAAGTACTTAAAATGCTGGTTTTATCAGGATGTTGAAAACGATTTACGGTACGTATTTCTTCGTTAGCAGGATAATCTTGCGAGGTATTTACGGTAACTATTGAGTCGCGTAAACCATCAAAGGATTTGCGTTTATAAGTATATTTGTAATTAAATTTTAAATAGATACTTCTGATATTCAACAAGCTGGCCGAGCCAAAGTTAGTAGTAATGTATAAGCCGTTAAACTTGGCATGAAAGCGCGCTACGTCTGTTTTTGTATAAATTGAATCGGTGAGTTCTTTTTTAAATTCGTTCACAAAGTCTTGTGAGAGCGGTATTTCTATCGAATTTGCTACTGGTCGAATTGAACCATAGTCCTTGGCGGTAAATATTTTAGACCCTAACATTTTGTTCATCGAGCAATAGTCATCGGGATTAATATTCGACTTGTAAAGTCCTACATCTTGAAATGTACCTCTATCCATTTGATATACAGTTACCTGCATGGGCGAATAGGGATCGCCAAACCACGATTTGTAATTTAAAACCAGATTTGCCGAAACGGCTTCGGGACTTGATTGAATTTCGGTTTGTTTGGGATATTCAACACCCACAGGTGGCTGTAGCTGCGTGAGTATATCAGCATAAAGTCGGCCATAGGTATTGTCTATAAATGTACCAAGTATTAAAGAGTCGGGTTTGGAATAAATATAGCTTACATCAAAATTCGACGAACTTACATCGAGCGAGTCGATTTTAAGAATAATGGCGTCGCTAGCAGGCTGTGCAGATGCTCCTAAGTCGGTCAAATCGTTTTCGCAACCAAGCAAAAAGAGCGAAAACAGCACTACAAAAATAAATTGTAATCTCATACGGAAGAGAATTTGATAGTGATTGGTTAATTTTTGGATTTATCCAAATGGCTACATTAATGTGTCGTAAAAGCGCAGATATTCATCAGCATAATCTTCCTGATTTACATACGGAATAAAGTTGACTTTATTGTCTTTAATATAACTAATAATTTCGGGGTTTACTTCAGGGGTCGACTGAATAACACCATCCGAATAGTCAATTGCAAATTTCGAAAGCGCTACATAATCGATTTCCTTGTCTTTAAACTGCGAAACATGTTTCTTCTCAATACCTTCGAGTTTTAATCTGTCCGAAAATAAGTTTCTAAAAGGTTTTTCGAACGCATCGTTGCAAAGTGAATACACCACTTTCGAATGTTTGAAAAAAGGATCTTGATTGTATGCTTTTTTGATGTAAAGTGGTGCTAAAGCTGTCATCCAGCCGCTACAGTGAATTACATCGGGTGTCCAGCGTAGTTTTTTAACTGTTTCCATTACGCCACGTACAAAAAATATAGTACGTTCGTCGTTGTCAGGATATTCAGCGCCTTTTTCGTCGCGCACTGTGTTTTTACGGTGAAAATAATCATCATTGTCGATAAAGTAAACCTGTAGTCGGGCAGCTTGTATCGAAGCCACTTTTATAATTAGTGGGTGATCGGTATCGTCAATAATCAAATTCATGCCCGATAAACGGATCACTTCGTGCAATTGATTACGCCTTTCGTTAATTGCACCGAACTTTGGCATAAAAGTTCTTGTTTCTTTACCTCTATCCTGCATTGCTTGTGGCAAATACCGACACATATTAGCAATTTCTGATTCAGGTAGGTACGGAAATATTTCTTGCGAAATATACAGAATCTTATTAATTTTCTTCTTCATTTAGTGTTCTTACGGTGCAGTTTTTTTGAAACGAAATGCAAAGATATATAAAAAAAATTGGATATAAACAAGCCTTTTGTTCAATTTGTTAATCATATTCAATTAAAAGTGTAAGTAAAAAATGCAATTTTTCCGAATAAAAATAATTATTTGCTTGTAGCTCTGCAATTTAACTATAAACACAAAAATATGTGATTTGAGTATGATGGTATGTAATTATAGAAGTTTAACCTTGAACACATCTTGATTTTCAACTATTTAAAACTTATGACCCAAATCAATGTTCTTAAGAATTATATCGAAATAACTGTTTTCCAAATTAGTTTTTGTACTTTTGCAGCGTTTTTCGAAATTTATGCATTTTTCGAATAAAACAAAATAATATTTGAATCAATAAAACGAAGTTAATCCTATGTTGATTGTTCGAAATGTTGCTCAGCTGCAGTCCGAAATCTCAAAAGTGAAAGATAATGGCCAAACCATTGGTTTTGTGCCAACTATGGGCGCTTTGCATGCAGGGCATATTGGGTTGGTGGAGCGTTCGGTGGCTGAAAACGATTACAATGTAGTGAGCATTTTTGTGAATCCTACGCAGTTTAACAATGCTAGTGATCTTGAAAAATACCCTCGGAATTTGGAAGCCGATGCACTTTTGCTCGAAAAAGCGGGTTGCGATTTAATTTTTGCTCCGTCAATCGACGATATGTAT
This sequence comes from uncultured Bacteroidales bacterium, assembly GCA_903912795.1. GTDB lineage: Bacteria > Bacteroidota > Bacteroidia > Bacteroidales > Paludibacteraceae > Paludibacter. The sequence goes on along the minus strand of CAIWIS010000286.1, from coordinate 1,897 downwards.
TCAGAAAGCGAACAGAATAATCGCTTTGAGTTTGATTTTGAAGGGCTGGATACTGTTATGGAAGGAAAATTTCGCCCAGGTCATTTTAATGGTGTAGTTCAAATAGTTAGTAAACTTTTTACACTCGTACAGCCTCATAAATCGTACTTTGGCGAAAAAGATTTTCAACAATTAGCCATTATTCATTTAATGACCCAAAAATTGGGATTCGATATTGAAATAATCGACTGTCCTATTGTTCGCGAGGCAAGCGGTTTGGCCATGAGTAGCCGCAATGAACGACTTACAGTTGCTCAACGTGAGTTAGCTGCAAGCATTTCGTCAGTTTTGTTCGAAAGTATAAAGCTTACAAACAACATGTTACCGGCTGAGTTGACAAGTTGGGTCGAAAATAAAATTGCTCAAATTGAAGGCTTGAAACTTGAATATTTCGAAATTGTAGATGCTAAAACTCTGCAAACGGCAAACAATTGGAACTCCGCAACTGTTGGATGTATAGCTGTTTTTTGTGGCGAAGTTCGCTTAATCGACAACATCAGATACAATTAATAATTTATAATTAACAATTAATAATTATGTTCGTTCATATAGTTAAATCAAAGATTCATCGTGTTTCGGTTACCGAGGCCAATTTAAATTATATCGGGAGTATCACTATCGACGAAGATTTGATGGATGCTGCCAACATTATTGCGAATGAAAAAGTAACCATTGTAAACAATAACAATGGTGAGCGATTCGAGACTTATGTTATTCCTGGCAAGCGTAGTTCGGGTGTAATATGCTTAAATGGTGCTGCTGCTCGCTTGGTGCAACCTGGTGATATTGTGATAATTATGGCGTATGCGATGATGGAAATGGAAGAGGCGCGCACATTTAAACCTGCGGTTGTTTTTCCGGATACAGCAACGAATAGAATTGTTTAGGGCTTCGCACGTTATTAGGGCTTCGCCGTTATTAGGTGCTTCGCACGTTATTAATTGTTGTTGTTGAGTTTTCTAACTTCTAAATTATCTCCCTTCGGTTGCTGACCGTTGGTTCTGACTTCTAAATTCTGATTTCTGACTTCTGACTTCTAATTTTATAAATGAAAGTAGTAATTATAAAATACAATGCTGGTAATATTCGATCGGTGCTTTTTGCATTGGAGCGTATAGGCGTACAAGCTGTAGTTACCGACAATCACGATGAAATACGTGCTGCTGATAAAGTAATTTTCCCGGGTGTTGGCGAGGCTTCGTCGGCCATGGCTTATTTGCGCGCCAAAGGTCTCGATGAGCTTATTAAAAGCTTGAAACAGCCTGTGTTGGGAATTTGCCTTGGCATGCAGCTTATGTGTTCGCATTCCGAAGAAAATGATACTGATTGCATGGGAATTTTCGACCAAAAAGTACGATTGTTTCCCACTGCTGGTTTTAAAATTCCACAAATTGGATGGAATAATATAGCTCATTTAAAGTCGGACTTAATGCATGGTGTACCCGAAAATGCTTACATGTATTTTGTACATAGCTATTATGTCGAAAATTGTGCCGAAGCCATAGCTACAACCGATTATGTAATTGAATACAGTTCGGCCATACAAAAAGCTAATTTTTATGCTGTGCAGTTTCACCCCGAAAAATCGGGCGATGTAGGACAGAAAATACTTGAGAATTTTATTGCTTTGCGTTAGTTGCACTTCGTGCGTTAATGGGTGCTTCGCACGTTATTAGGCACTTCGTGCGTTAGTTGGGCTACGCCGTTATTAAGCACTTCGTGCGTTATTAGGTGCTTCGCACGTTAGAAGGGCTACGCCGTTATTTTTGATTTTTGATTTTTTAATTCTCACATTACAATATTGGCATATTAGCATATTGGCAAATTAGCATATTGACACATTAAAAAAAATGACTTT
>CAIWIS010000285.1 GCA_903912795.1 uncultured Bacteroidales bacterium | reverse complement strand
TGTTTGTTAAATACAAATCGAGCAAGGTAATTGCTGCCATAGCTTCGACAATAGGTACTGCGCGTGGTAGTACACAAGGGTCGTGACGGCCACGAGCTTCTAATTCAACTTCATTTATGTGAATATCTACGGTGTCTTGTTTTTTGGAGATAGTAGCTACAGGTTTGAACAATACTCGGAAATAAATGTCTTCACCGTTGCTTATTCCTCCTTGTATACCTCCCGAATTATTGGTGCGCGTGGTTATTTTATCGCCATTTTTTACAAAGGCATCATTCATTTCAGAGCCTCTGAGCGCCACACCATCAAATCCACGACCGTAATCAAAACCGTGCGAGGCGTTTATGCTCATCATGGCTGCTGCCAATCGGGCTTGTAACTTATCAAAAATTGGTTCGCCCAAACCAACGGAAACGCCTTTAACAACGCATGAAATTATTCCACCAGTCGAATCGCCTTCTTTTTTCAGCTCCTGAATGTAACTAATCATCTTTTCGGCAATATCCGCTTGCGGACAACGTACAATATTACTTTCAATTTTTTGTAAGTCAACTGTATCCATTGATTGTGTCATAGCAATAGGGCCAACTTGCGAAGTATACGCATGTATCGAAACACCATGTTTACTCAGGGCTAATTTGGCAATAGCACCGGCCACTACGCGCGACGCCGTTTCGCGAGCCGAACTACGTCCACCACCGCGATGGTCGCGAACACCGTATTTTTGTTGATAGGTAAAATCAGCATGCGAAGGTCGGTAAATTTCTTTGAGATGATCGTAGTCTTTACTATGTTGGTTCTGATTCCAGATTATAAAAGCAATAGGTGTACCAGTAGTTTTTCCTTCAAAAATACCTGAAAGAAACTCTACTTTATCATCTTCCTTACGTGGCGTAGCTATGGATGACTGACCTGGCTTACGTCTATCTAGCTCACTCTGAACATATTGCTCATCAACTAAAATGCCTGCCGGACAGCCATCTATAATTCCACCTATACCTTTTCCGTGCGATTCGCCAAACGAAGTGAATGTAAATAATTTGCCAATAGTATTCGACATGCGTATTAATTTTTAGGGAATATCATTTTTTGCAAAGATACAATTTTTAAAAAACAATTCAAAACAAAAAATGGACAACGTCAGAAGTCGTTATCCATTTTTTTAATTTTAATGTATCAAATTAATGACAACCGCAACCTGAGCCACAACCTTTTGATTCGTCGTCGGTGCTGCAGCCACCATCGCCACATTCACCATCGTCGCAACCACAGCTGCCACAGCCGCCACTACCGCAGCCACCGCCGCCCATTAGCGCAGCAAGTTCTTTTTCAGTAGCTTCGCGTACTTCAAGTACCGAACCTTTAAAGTGTAAAGTTTCGCCAGCAAGTGGGTGGTTTAAATCCACTTTTACATGCGTATCGCTAACCGAAACTACCTGAGCATTAATACGATGTCCTTCATTATCCATCAATGGAACAACATTTCCTTCGTAAACTACTTCACTATCCAATTTACCATCAATTTCGAAAATGGCACGATCCAAATCCAAAACGTTTTCGTCTTCGTAAGGTCCATAAGCATCTTCCACACCAATTGTGAAATCGAATTTATCTCCAACGGATAAACCAAAAAGGCTTTCTTCGAATTTTGGTAACATCATGCCTACACCATAAATAAAATTTAATGGTTGTTCGGCTGTTGCACGTTCCATTAATTCTTGTTCACCAGCTGAGTCACCCTCTACGTACAATTCGTATTCTGCTGATACTGATTTGTTTGCTGTAATTTTCATTGTTTTTATTATTGTTTTTTTTGTTAATAATTTCTGTTTTACATTTATATCGAAATAAAACCACTTTCAAGGGTCAATTGTTCATTTTTTCTAACTTCTAATTTCTAATTTCTAACTTCTAATTTCTAACTTTAATACCAAGTTATTATATTTCGTCCATACTCACTCACTTTGTCATACTTTAAATCGGCTAACATGCTGGCGTTTACACCAATGTGAAAGTTGTATGATTTGTAAGCACCAAAAGGTACAATGCTGCCCGACATATTCCAACAGTGTAAACTACGGGTAATATTGATACTTGTATAGGTGAATTTTTTATACTCAAAATCGTAAGTTGAATTTGCTGTAAACTTCCAGTTGTTTGTCAAATCAAGGCTTCCATTTAGGCTTAGGTTATGTCTAAACTCCATATCGTATTCCATTTTGGCTTTATTGAAAACCGACGAATTAACATAGCTTACTGAATAATTGACTGATACACTCCAAGGTATAGTGTTTTTTACAAATCCTTCATTGTCCTTATCCGATTTCTCAGAGGTTTTGTCAGCAGTTTCTATAGTTTGATCTTCAGGTATTTCGTTTCCTTCGGAATCTGTTTTGGTACCAGCCGTTGGTTTTTTTGTTTTCTTTTCAAATAATTTTTTAAATGTTTCATTATTCAGGGTATAACTGTACGATGTGCTTGTGCCCTGAAAACGTGGAAAACCACCATTATTCCAACGTAACTGATTTACTCTTACTGGATTTCCGGAGCTGTTAAGAACATACATATAAGGGTCGAAAGAAGTGCTCAGGTTTAGCGAATAACTTTTGGTGAGTTTTAGTCGAACGCTAACCGAAAAAGGCGACCAACGCATCGAATCAGCTGCTAAATTATAATTTCCACTAATGGATAAATTGTCAATCAAACTATAAAGTTTAAATGCCTCAGTGCCTGTAGTGTCTTTGTCATTACGCACTTTCATTTCTACATTATTACCAAGCGAAAAGTTAATACTTCCTGATTTTCCTGTTCCAGGCGAGCCATATAAACTGCCGTCGTAGTGCGAATATCTTACTTGAGTGTCGGTGTAAGTAGTTGGATTTGAAATATTTCGTACGCTTCTGGTATAATAGTCATAATATCCCCATTTAGTGTCGCCAAAATCGGGTGTATACCCAAACCCAACACTAGGAGTCATTACGTGACGTATTTTTTCAATTTTATTTCCGAATAAAGCACGGATTGGAGTATAGAAACCATACAATTTTGTAGAAGCAGAAATGCCCATATTAAAATCGTAAACACGATTAAATTTGGTAGTTGTATCCACTAGTTCACGCTGATTATCTTTATCCCAATTCTTTGTTACCGACTGTAAATACCAACGCTCAGTGTAATTGAACGAAGGAGATATATTGATGTATTTCAATACATTAAATGTGGCTGATACTGGAATGCTGTGACGCATACCGTTTTTCCAGTCTTTGGATAACGATGATTTCAGGAGTAGGTTTTCTTTGGTTGTAATACTATTTGCCAATGAACCGCTGTACGACATGGATATTTTTTCGTACCAACGTTCCTTGCCAACTATGTTTTTACGTTTAAAAGGATAAAACCGGCTATACGAAATATTAATATTTGGCAAGCTTAAACTGATAGTTGAGTCACTTGTGCGCTGTGTAACCGACATGCCGCCCGATAAACTTAAAGAAGGTAAATCAGGAAAACGCTTGCTGAAGTTTACACTTGAGTATTTTGTGTTTTCGGAGTTTAAATCAGGTCGGGAATAATAATTTATATTGCTGCGGTTAAAGCCACTTGTTGAGAAATTTACACTCGACGAAAAATTAAAATTTGGATTCGCTTTCTGATCTTGCGAATGACTCCACGTAACCCTGAAACTTTTAGCTTCGTTATACGATGTTGTTTCTTTCTCGCCCGTTACATCTTTGCGGTATTCAACACCTAAACTTCCACTGTATTTATATTTTTTTCGATACGAAGTGTTTCCACGCAATGCCCAGGTTCCTTTGGTATATATTTCGCCTCGCATTTCTAAATCAATATAGTCGTTAATTGCAAAATAATAACCACCATTTGTTAATCCAAATCCACGGGTAAGTTCATCGGCATAACTAGGCATTAAAATTCCGGATGAATAATCGCTGGTAAAAGGGAAAAATCCAAACGGAATATATAATGGTATAGGTACATCAGCAATAACCAAATTAGCAGGCCCGGTAACAATATATTCACCAGGTTTAACCTTGCCACGCGACATACGTAAATAAAAATCGGGATGATCATGATTGTCGCAAGTTGTAAATTTTCCATCCGTCATGCAAAAAGCATCATCTTTAGTCTTTTTTGTTTTATCACTTATAATATAACCTTCGCCTTCTTGTGTAACTGCCTGACGTATGAAGCCTTTTTGTGTTTTTAAATTGTAATTTAATTCTTTCGAAGAATAAGACTTTTCGCCTTCGGCAAATTCAGGATCGCCTTTTTTAACACCGGTGCTATCAACTGTTCCACGAGCGTAAATGGTTGAACTATCCATTTTAACACGCACAAAATCAGCTTTGAGGTTTATGTTTTTGTATTTAATGTCACTCTCGCCATACAAAAAACCAGTACCATTGCCTGTAAACACTATGGAGTCTTTTGCGTTATACTTTATTTCGGCATCAATTCGGCCAGGTTTTTGTGCTATTTTAGCCGAATCTTTTAAAATTGATGATGCTGAGTCTGATTTTACAGCGTTGTTAATGGAATTGTTCAAAGGCTTGCTATCTTGAGCATACAACAAATTAATCATAAAAATAAACAGTAGTATGCTTATAATTATGAGTTTATGTATAGCTTGTTGGAGTTCAGATACAAACATTCGTTCTAGAAAAAGTTTACTTATTTTGGGAACGCAAATTTAGTGAAAAATAACTTGTTCTGTAAAGGCAAAGTTTTTTTTTATGATAAATTTGAAAAATTACTTATTCATAAAGTATTAATCCCGCAATAAAACATTACTTTTGCATGTTATTATGTCGAAATTGCCTGTTTCAAAACAAATATGATTAAAAATAACAAGTTCATCAAAATTAAATTTGCATTGGTGTTTTTTGCAATTTGCTGTTTTACAGTAAGTATTGCTCAAAATTCTAAGTTCACTGTTGTGATTGATGCAGGTCACGGAGGACATGACCCTGGCGCAGTTGGCAAAATTACGCGCGAAAAGGACATTAACTTATCGGTTTCGTTACAATTAGGCGAAATTATTGCAGCTAATTATAATGATGTAAAAGTTGTTTTTACACGAAATACGGATAAGTATTTAACATTGCAAGAACGTGCTGATATTGTTAATAATAATCATGCCGATTTGTTTATTTCATTGCACACCAATGCGGCTCAATCTGGCTCTGCGTCTGGTACCGAGTCATTTACCTTGGGTTTGGCAAAATCAAAAGGAAACTTGGATGTGGCCATGCGCGAAAACTCCGTTATGCTTCTCGAAGATGATTATAAGTCCAAATACAAAGGCTTTGATCCGGCATCGGTCGACTCGTATATCATGTTCGAATTTATGCAAGATAAATACATCGACCGTAGTATTTCGTTTGCTTCGGACATTCAAAATCATTTTAAAAATTACGCCAACCGCTCCGATAGGGGAGTACGTCAGGCTGGTTTTTGGGTTTTGTACCGTTCAGCATGTCCTAGCGTGCTTATTGAACTTGGTTTTATATCAAATTCGGCCGAAGAAAAGTTTTTAGCAAGTGCTTCCGGACAAAAACAATTAGCTGAATCAATATACAAAGCTTTTGTAAGTTTCAAATATGAACACGATAAGAAATCGGGTAAAGTTGCCAAAAAATCATTTAACGAAACTGAGTCGTTGAAAATTGACGATGTTGGTAGGTTTGATAAACGCAATGAAGGTGCTGCTCCGCTTAAATCGGTAGTTGCAAATACCAAAGAAGCAGTTGTTCCGATTAAAGATATAGTTAAACCCGAAATTATTGCTGAAACTCCAATTGCAAAAACGGATAAAAAACAAACGGAAAAAAGGCAAGTTGATACTAAACAGACTGATAAAAAGTCAAACGAAAAATCAAAAACTGAAGTTTTGAGCGATTTAGCAGAAGCTGAATCAACTACCGAATCAAATACGGTAAAAGTAAAAAATCAAGAAACTTCTAAAAGCGAAAAAATCAAGAAAGAGTCGAAGCCTGTTGGTAAACAAAGTACTGAGGATATTTCAGAAGTGCAGCAAGATGTTGTGGCAGAGTCACTTTCGAAAAGCAACATCAAAAAAGCAAAAGAGCCAGCTGAGCCAATTCAGGAAATAGCCGAAGAAATTATTGAAGAGCCTATTAAAAAAGAAACTAAGCCTGTAGTTAAGCCAGTTCAAAGTGCTCCTCAGCGTGTGAATACACCTATTTCGGCCGATAAAGAAAAATATGTGGATATGAATGCCTATGCAGCAGCTACCGAAAGACCTATTTACAAGCTTCAATTATTTGCAAGTAGTAAAAAACTCAATTCAAATGCAGCTGATTTTAGAGGGATACGTAATGCTGATTTTTTTGTTGAAAATGGAATGTATAAATATACTATTGGTGCTGATGCAAAATATGAAGTAGTGTCCAAACTCAGAAAAGAAATGCTTGCTTTGTTTCCAGATGCATTTGTAATTGCTTTTTTGGGGAAAAATAAAATTGCTGTAACAGAGGCAATTAAACTATCAAATAAAAACAAATAAATTAATTAATGAGGTAATTTTGTTTCATTAAAAACTACCTATAAGAAATAAATTTAGAAAATGAAGAAAAGTTTTTTTACTCGCGAAGTTAAAGTGGGTATTATGGTGGTAATTGCCATTTTTGTATTGTATTTTGGTTTAAATTTTTTGAAAGGTATGGATATTTTCTCGTCAGTATCGAGTTATTATGCTACTTACGAAAATATCGATGGTTTGGTGCCCTCGTCGCCAGTATTAATTAAAGGCTATAAAGTGGGGCAAGTGGAGGAAATTAAATATGATTTTACAAAACAAACAGCCTTTGTAGTTCGAATTTCGGTAAGTAAAGATATTGATATTCCCAAAGGAGCCAAAATTGAATTGTTCGACAATGGATTAATGGGTGGAAAAGCAGTGCAAATTGTGTATGCGCCACTTGTAGCTGGTCAGCTATTGTATCAGTCAGGCGATACGGTTGAGTCGCAAGTGGGCTCAGGTTTAATGGCTAAAGTAGGGGGCGATTTAATGCCCAAAATCCAAAGCATAGCTGAGCAAGCCGATTCGTTGTTACGCTCGTTGCGCACTGTAATGGATGGAAAAGAGCTAAAAAATAGTTTAGCGTCCATCGAAACTACTACTTCAAACTTATCGTCAACATCAGTTCAATTAAATAAGCTTATGGGTAACGATGTGCCTAAAATTGTAAAAGATGTACATGTCGTAACGTCCGACTTAAAACAAATTAGTGGAAATTTAAGCAAGATTGATTTTGCAGCTACTTTTGCTAGCATAAATCATACTATTGCAAATCTGAATATGACAACAGATAAATTGAACAGTTCCGATGGTACAGTTGGATTATTGTTAAACGATAAAAAATTATATAATAACCTGACAAGTACAGCCGAAAGTGCTGATAAACTGCTTGTTGACTTAAAGCAAAACCCTAAACGATATGTTCACTTTTCGTTGTTTGCAAGCAAACAAAAATAAGATGCTTATTTAGAATCATTCTAAATAACAAAGAAATTTGTTTTTTTTATATATATCAATTTAATAGGGCCGAAACCTTTTTGTATGAATGGTTTCGGCTTTTTTAGCCCCCTAAATGTAATAAAAAAGTAATAATCTGTTAACATGCTTGTAATCAATTATATTACAAAACTATTACAAATGTAATAATGCTAAATGTCTGATATAGAGTGGTTTTATGTAAAATGCTGTAAATTAGAACACTAAATTCATTAAAAATTCTCCAAAAAAAAAGCGATTTTTTTTTCTCGATTT